>WGBL01000286.1 GCA_015494375.1 Hyphomicrobiales bacterium
GGCCTCGGCAAGTTGTGCGAGTGGGTGGGCGCCTCCTTTCTTACGGAGTGCCAAGAGGGGCGCAAAGGCGTCTCCAAGGCGAGTGACGAGATCGCGCGCGCGTTCCATAGCCGCACCGCCGAGGCCCCCGGCATCGGAGGCAGCCGGGGGACCGGAGCGATCGTCCGCGGCACCACCGTCCTGGTCTTCGCCCTCCGCCCGACGCTCGGCCAGCTGCTCGAGCGCGCGCGCGAGGCCTTCGAGGCCGTGGCCCATATAGGGGCGCCGCAATACGAGAAGCTCGAGCGCGCGCGCGCTCCGTCGCGCCTCGCCTGCGGCAAGCCCGAGGCGGCAGAGCGGATGCTTGAGAAGCGCCATCAGTGCGGCGGGGGCGAAATCGCGCGCCACGGCGCGGACCACCAGATCGAGAAAGACGCCCGGCGGTGTCTTTGCGAGCGGCCGGCCTGCCGAATCGTCGATCCTGAGGCCCCATTCCCCAAGTCGAATAGCCACCCGGCGCGCGAGCAGGCGATCGGGGGTGACGAGGGCCGCCGTCTTGCCGGGCACCTCGGCGGTGGCGCGCAGTGCTAGGGCGATGGCCTCGGCCTCCTCGCCGGCGCTCTCGGCCTCGATTAGCGTCACGCCGCGAAGGGCCTCGGCAAGAGCGCTTCTGCGGGGATGGGCGCGGGCGATGAAGGCGGGCCAGCGCTCGGTCATGGGTGCGGGATGGAGCACCACCGCCAACAGTCGGCTGCGCTCCCTTTGCCATGGGGCGGGGGTCGCGTCCGGCATGGCGTCGGAAAGCGGTAGCACGGCGCTGCGATCGACGGCAAGCGCGTCGAGGAGCCTTGCCAGGCCATATTGCGGATGCTCGGGGTGGCCCGCCTGATCCCACGCAGTCGTAGCGTCGCCCACCTTGCGCTCGCTGTCGCCCGCGGCACCAGGCTCGCGTCTGCTCCCGGCGATGAGCGCACCCCAGGTCTCCTCATCGAGTGCGCAGTCGAGCCCCGGCAGGACGAGCAGCCCTCTAGGCAGCGCCAGCACGCTCTTGATGAGCGCCACCGTGGCCGGGGTCGTCTCGGTGACGCCGGCGACGATCACGGGGCTTTGGGGGCGCGCACGCGCAAGCCAGGCGCCCATGGCGGCAAGAGTTGCGCGGCGGTGCGCGGCGGGGGAGAGGAGGCCACGCTCGGCCAGGATCGCAGGCCAGTGGGTGGCGGCGATCTCCAAGAAGTCGAGCGTCTGGCGCCAGTGCTCGGCGAAGGCCTCGGGCACGAGCCGCTTCAATGCCGCAAAATCCACCTCCTCGGTCTCGAGCAGGTCGATGACCCGCGCAAGCTCGGCGGCGAGCTGGCTGGCCTGGGCGGGTGTCGCGCGCTGGGCGAGCGGGCGCGCCTCGATGCCGCCCGCCTCGAGGGCGCGGGCCTTGGCTTCCGACCAGGCGAGCACGAGACGGGTGAGGATGAGTCGCCGCTCGAGCGCGTCGATCGCGGGCGGCAAAGCCTCGGCGGGGGCGCCTCCTTCTTGGCTCTCTCCATCATCGGCCGCGCCATGGGGCGCATCATCCGCCGCATCACGGACCGCATCATGCGCCGTATCATGGACCGCATCATGAGCTGCACCATGCGCTGCATAAGCGACCGATCCCTCAGGCATCCCCACGTCAGTGCCCATGGCGGCGGCGAGCAGCCCCAACTCCTCATCGCCCTCGCCAAGGGGATGCAGGCGCGGCAGGAGCGTGGCCTGCCCGTTGCTCGCGGCAAGAAACGCCTCGGCGAGGGCGCGGCAGGCGCGTCGGGTGGGCAGAAAGATGCGCATGGAGGCGAGCTCGAGCGCCGTCGGCGCGCGGGAGGGTTGGCCGTCGAGCGGCAGCGCCCCCACGCGCAGCGCGCGCGCCAACACCTCGAGGAAATGCACCCCGGCCGGAATGGTGACGATCTTGGCCGTTGTCTGTTCCCTGCTCGTTGTCTGCGCCATGTCCCCGCTTAGGTCTCCTGCCCGCTCAGGTCTTCGCTCAGGTCTATGCTCAAGTGCCCGCCGTCGCCCGATCGTCCCCCGCTTCCGCTGCCTGCGCCACTGCGGCTTCCGCTGCCTGCTCCGCTGCGCCCGTCAACGGTCGCGATGGCTTGCCGGAGCCCCTGATGGGTGCGTACGCGCAAGCAGCCGTTCCGCTTCGGCCAGCGCCTCGGGTGTGCCAATGTGCATCCACGGCCCCTCGTAAACGGTGCCAAACAGGCGCCTCGACTGAATGGCGCGATCCCAAACAAGGTTGAGCGAAAAAGGGCCCTCGGGCGTATCGGCAAAGGCGGCCGCACTCAGAATCGAGACGCCGGCATAGACCGGCGCGCCCTGCTCATGGGGCTGGCGGCGCCTGATCCGGCCGTCGCCGAGAGGCACAAAATCGCCCGCCCCTCCATAGCCAACGGTACGGCCAGTGGGCACCAGCTGCAAAAGGCTCGTCATCCGCGCCCCATCCCATGCCGCGATGAGTTGTGCAAGCGCGCCATCGCCCGCGTCGGGCCCACGTGCTGCAGGCCGCATCGCATCGGGCCTCATCGCATCGGGCCAGTTCGCATTGGACCGGACCGCATCGGGCGAGTTCCCATTGGACCGGATCGCATCGGGCCAGATCGAGTCGGCATTGTGCACAACAAACGGCGCCTCGCCCAATTGCGCAAGCGCCTTCTTGATGCCGCCGCCCGTATCGAGCAGGCCATCGCGCTCATCGGAGATCACGACACGGGGGCCACGCCCCTCGGCCATGCGGGCCGCAAGGTGCGCCTCGAGCTTTTCGGCCTCGTAGTGGACATTGACCACCGCCTCCACGATGCCGGCCCGCGCCAGGCGATCGAGCACATGATCGATCAGCGGCCTGCCGGCGAGCGGCACCAATGGCTTGGGCCTGTCGTTTGTGAGCGGGCGCATGCGCTTGCCGAGGCCCGCCCCGAGCACGAACGCCCTTTCGATTCGGCCGCTCATGAGCCCGCCTCGCTCTCGCTCGCATCCGCCGCCGCATCCTTTTTTGTGCCCCGGCGCTCTCTCTCGACATCGAGACCGCCGCCGCGCGGCTCGCGCACGGCAAGGCGCACCTCAAGGGCACCAATCGCGCGGCTCTCCGGGGGCAGATGGGCCTCGAACCAGGCCTTGAGCTCGGCAAGCCTCGGGTGCGCCAGATTGCGCTCGAGATAGCCCCAGACCCGCGACAGATGGGCGAGATACTGCGGCTTGGCGTCCCGCGCCGCCAGACGGGTAAAGATGCCGAGCACCTTGCTGGCCCGCTGGGCGCCGAGCACGGCATAGGCCTCGGCAAAGGCCGCCCTCTCAAAGGGCTTCCGCCGCGCTGCGGCCCCGCGGCAGTATTCCTCAAAGAGTGCCGCCTCGCGCGCGGGCGACACATCGATGCGGGCATCCTGCAACAGCGAGACGAGGTCATAGGCGGCATGCCCCCGGACGGCGTCCTGGAAGTCGAGAAGGCCGATGCGCCGGGCACCCTCGCGGCCGGGCAACCACATGAGATTGGGCGAATGATAATCGCGCAGCACCCAGTCGCGTGCGCCTTCGAGGGGTGCGAGGACGCGCCGCCAGAGCGAAAGATATGCGCCGCGGACCTCGGCACTCGGCGCACGGCCCGTCGCCGCGGGAAAGTACCAGTCGAGAAGCAGCGCAACCTCGATGAGGTATGCGTCGAGATCGTAGTCGGGCAGGCGATAAGCCGCACGTGTCTCTGCCTCCTCGGCCGCGCTTGCACCTTGAGCCGCGCTCGCACCCGCGTCCTCGACCTGTTTCGGGCCCTGCCCCACTCCGGTGAGCGAAAGCACGGGCGGCGGCGGGCACTCGAGGAGCCGTAACAGCACGCCAATGGCCGGGCGATAGACGGACAGCGGATCGGCGGCCTTATGGAGCTGGTCCGCAAAAGCGCAGCTGCCGAAATCCTCGAGCAGCAAAAGGCCATTCTCGAGATCGCACCCAAGTACCTCCGGCGCGCTCAGGCCGCAATCCCTGAGCGCGCCTGCCACCGCCACGAAAGGCCGCACATCCTCGGCCAGGTGGGCAATGGCGCTATAGCTCTTGCCATCGCGAATGGGCGGCCCGTCGGGGGCGGCGGGCGCATCCATGAGGATGGCCGTCTGTCCGCGTGGGCTATGCAGCCGGGCATAGCGGCGCGGTGAGGCATCGCCCTGGAGGTAGCGCGCTTGCGCCTGGTGCCAGCCGGCGCGCCGCAAGAATGCCATCAGCGCCTCGAGGCGCTCGAGCCGCGCCCGCCAGCCGCCATGCCCCACAAGGCGAACGGTCCGCTCCATCGGCCCACGCCCTGCGGCAAGGGTCAGCTCCAAACGGTTGTGGCCGACAACCTCGCCAAGTCCCGCAACACGCTCGGGCCACTCGATGAGCACGAGCCCCGTCGCAAGCGCCTCCTCGAGGCCGATCTCGAGCGCCTCCGCCAAATCGCCCAGGCGATAGAAATCGAAGTGGTGGATGGTCACGCGCGGGCTCTCATAGCTCTGCAGAAGCGAGAATGTGGGGCTCGGAATCTCTTCGTCGCCCCGCCCCAAGAGGGCCCGGATCAGGGCACGCGCGAAAGTCGTCTTGCCGGCGCCGAGATCGCCACGGAGCAGCACCACATCGCCAGCGCGCACATCGAGCGCAAGGAGCGCCGCCAGCCGCCCAAGCGCCTCCTCATCGAGGTTCTCAAGCGCAATGGCGTGGGGCTGACTGGACACCTGACAAAGCTCCAAGCTTCTCGAGACTGTGTTAGACTATGTTGCCGGGCGCTGCGCGGCTCAGCCGGCCCTCTCACGCCGCCGGCCGCGGGGTGCCGGCCCTCCGACGCGCCGCGTGCTTCGGCCATGCGGGGCAACGGCCTTCTTTTCATCACCACCCCCCATGCCGCCAACGCTTGCGCTGTGATGGCCCGCGCTGCGATCGTCCTTGCCGGGCCCGCCCTCGCCGCGCCCATCCTCGCCCCGTCCGCCCTCGTCGCCAGCCGCAGCGCCAATGGGAAAGCGCACCGTCACCGTGGTGCCCTTGCCGGGCTCCGAGGCCAGCGCCACGTCGCCACCATGAAGCTCGACAAGGCTCTTGACAATGGCAAGGCCGAGCCCGGCGCCGCGATGCTTGCCAACCCGCGCGCGGCTCTCGAAACGCTCAAAGACGATCGACTGGTCCTCGGGCGGGATGCCGCAGCCCTCGTCCTCCACTTGAAACGCCATCATGCCGTCGTCCTCGCGGCAGATGAGGCGCACAGTGGAGCCGGGCTCCGAGAAACCGATGGCATTCGACAAGAGATTATAGAGAACATGGGCAACACGGCGGTCATCGACGAAAATGGTCTCGGTTTCATTCTCGAAGCGCACCTCAAGCCTGGTGCGTGTGCGCAGAAGGCGCTCTCGGATCGCCTTTTTCGCCTGCTCGACAATCGCCCGCACCGCGACCGGCCTAAGCCGGAGCTCAAATGTGCCGGCGTCAATCGTCGCCAGATCGAGAATATCATTGATGATCGTATGGAGCGTTTTCGAGGAGGCATAGATGTCGCCCAGATACTCGCGCTGCTTGCTGTTGAGGGGGCCCGTGCGCGGGCTCGCCAGCAGCTCACAGAAGCCGATGATGTTGGTGAGCGGCGTGCGCAGCTCATAGGAGACATGGGAGATGAAATCGCTCTTCATGCGATCGGCGGTCTCGAGCGCCTCATTGCGCTCGATCAGTGCCGCCTCGGCGCGCTTGCGGTCGGTGATGTCGATGAAGGTGAGCAGCGTCGCACCGTCGGGCAGCGCCAGCGCCCCATAGGCGATGACACTGCCGTCGGGCCGGTTCATCTGGCCCTCGATGCGCTGGCGGCTGTCGCGAATGGCGGTGACGGCGCGCTTGATGCGGGTCCAGGCGCGGGGCTCGTCATGGAGCACACGGCAGCGGGCGATGACGTCGTCGATGTGGTGCTCCTCGCCAAGCTCGCCCGGATTGAGTTTCCAGATGCGCGCAAAGGCGGGGTTCGAGAGCCTCAGCCGGCCGTCGGGGCCGAACACCGCAACCCCCTCCTGCAGGTGATCGAGGGTCTCGCGCTGGACATCGAGGAGCGCATTGAGCCCCCGTTGAAGCGCAAGCCGCTCGCTCACGTCGTCGAAGAAATAGCTGACCCCGCCATCGGGGTGGTGCGCAACCATGACATGAAGCGCACGGCCGTCGGGCAAGTGCCACCAGTCCTCATGGTCCTCGCGACGATCGAGCTCAAGCAGCTTGCGTTTCCATTCCTTGTAGTCGGCGACGGGCGGCAGGCGCGAGAGCTCCCTCAGCCGATCGAGGATTTCGCCGTCGCGGGGTCCGCTGTCGAGCCACGCCCCCTCGAGCTGCCAGAGTTTCTGGAACGCCGCATTGTAGAAGACGAGCCGCTGGTCGGGACCGAAAACCGCGACCGCCGTCGCCACCCGATCGAGGATCGGGCCATAGGCCGAGAGCTCGCGCGCGAGCCCAATCTCGGCGCTTTCCGTGGCTACAAGGTCGACGGCGAGGCTCACCGTCCGAGAGCCGAGGGAAAGCGTCGTCACATCGAAGGCGCGCCGCTCTCCATCGCTGCCCACTATGAGATGAAAACGCTCCCGATGCAGCGCACCATGGGCGAGGCCAGCCTCGATGGCGTTGCGTTGGCGCTCCTCGAGCACCTCGAGCTGGCGGACGATCACCTCCTCGCGCGATCGCGCGCCGACGCTTTCCACATAGGCCGCATTCACCCACACAAGCCGGCCGTCGCTGCCGCGAGACCAGACGAGCATCGGCAATCCGTCGAAAAGTTCCGGGCTTGCGATGACGTCATCCATAAGGACGCTGGAATCCTCATGGGCGCTGAAATCCACATGGGCGCCGGTATCCTCAAGGGCGCCGGAATCCACAAGGCCGCCGGTATCCTCAGGGCCGCTGGCATCCTTAAGGGCGCCAGAAGAGGCCCCATGCGTGGGCGCCCCCCGCGCCAGGCCATCGCGCTCGAGGGCGCGCAACTCGAGCAAGGCCATGCCGGCCGCCCGGCGCCCCTCGGCCGCAAGGAGCCCGCCGGCGCGGGTTCTCACCTCCTCTCTGAAATATCGCCCCTCCCTGAAGAGCGCCTCGAGCCGCTCGCCCAGCCGGCGTACGCCATCGGGCGCGAGCCAGCTTGCGAAATCCACAAGCGCACCCGGCTCCGTGGGCGCCCCTTCGAGGCGATTGACGACGACCTGAGCGTGCTCGGGGCGCTCCGGGTGGTTCCAGGCAATGAGCGCAATGGGGCGGCTGGCAATGATCGCATAGGCC
>WGBL01000287.1 GCA_015494375.1 Hyphomicrobiales bacterium
AAATGAGGATGCGCATCGCCCTCCTCTGGAACGGCCCCCACTGGAATGCCTGGGTCGAGAGAAACACGAGCTTTGAGAATATCACTTTTGTCATTATGCATAACACCTGTGCGCATTTCACGCCAGCGTTCAGCCCTGTAGATCGCCATCGCATATCCACATCCCCATTGGGTGAGTTCAACTTTTGAGTGTGAGAGCAATCGAGGTGCGCTTTCCCGCTTATCAAAGGACCATATTGTTGTGATCCTGTGATAGAGTGTTTTTCGAAGTTGCGATCCTCGGCCCCTTTTGACAGTGACCAGGGACCACCGAATGAAAGGCCACTTTCCTTCGTCCTTGAGGCTTGACCCAGCGCCAGCGGGGCGGCTCATCCCAAGCATCGTGATTGCAGCGGGCGCTTGGCTCGGCATTCTGGGCCTCGCCTCGTTGGCCCAGGCCCAACAGGCCAGCAGCAATCTCGTCGTCATCCTCGATGGCTCGGGCTCCATGTGGGGCCGGGCCGGAGCGGAGCGCAAGATCACAGCCGCCAAGCGCGTCATGGGCGAGGTGCTGCGCGACGTGCCGGCCCATGTGCGGCTCGGCTTCGTCGCCTATGGCCACCGCAAGAAGGGCGATTGCCGCGACATCGAAACCATCGGCGCACTCGGCACGGCGCCCGACCGCATCGCCTCGGCCGTCAAGCGTATTCAGCCCACCGGCAAGACGCCGATCACCGATGCGCTGCGCAATGCGGCGAGCCTCCTGCAGGGGAGCGACGCGCCCTCGACCATCCTGCTCGTCTCCGATGGCATCGAGACCTGTCAGGGCGACCCGTGCGCCCTTGCCAGGCAGCTTCGCGCCTCGGGCATCAAGCTCGTCATTCATACCGTCGGCTTCGGCGTCGGCGATAAGGCGGCACGCCAGCTCCAGTGCATCGCCAGGGAAGGCGGCGGCAACTATTATCCCGCCGACAATAGCGCGGCGCTGCAAAAGGCGCTTTTTGCCGTGAAAAAGGCGGTTGCCGAGAACAGGGCCCCGCCGCCCGTCAAGATCGCCAAGCCCAAGAAGCTCAAGACCAAGCGCATCAAGATCGCGGGCCCCGGCACCATCAAGCTCGCGCTCGCCCCCTGGGCAAAGCTGCCATACGAATGGAAAGTGGTCGATCCGGAAACAGGCAAGGTCATGGCGAGTACGGAGAAGCTCGATCACCTCAGGGTCCGCAAGGGCGCGTATCAGATCGTCTGGCGGCAAAGCGAGCACCACAGCACCGACCTGCCCCTCACAGAGGTCGTCAGCGTGCCCGCCGGCGAGACCGTGACAGTGGCGATCGACACCGGGCTCGAGCTGGTGCCACCCGAGGGGCTCAAGGCGCCCTATTGGTGGGGGCTTGCCCGTGAGGGCGAGAGGAAGACATTTGTGCGGTTCGCCGGCCGCGAGGGCATGCAACCCCAGGTGGTGCCTGCGGGCACCTATCGCCTCATCTGGCATCAGAACGAGCACGGCGCAACGCCCGTCGACCTCGGCCCCGTCACCATCGCGCCGGGCAAGCTCAATCGCCATCGCCTCGAGCGGGGCGTGCAGATCCGCCTCGCCGAATGGGTCCCGGGCCCGCCCTATCAGCTGGACCTCGTCGGCGCCGATGGCAAGCTCGTCGTCCGCTGGCAGCGCAAGCTGGCCCAAGGCGTGCAACTCGCGCCGCCCGGCACCTACAGCGTGCGCTACCATCAGAACGAGCATGGCTACAGCCCCGTCGATCTTGGCACCGTCACCATTCCCGAGAAAGGCTTTGCCGAGCTCAGGGTCGACACCGGCGTCAAGTTCATCCCCTCGGGCGATGCCAAACCGCCCTACCAGGCCATCTTCGTCAATCTGGATACCAAGAAGGAATATGTCTGGCGCGGCAGCCGTCGCAAGGGCTGGAAGCCGGTGCCGCTACCGCCCGGGCGCTACCGCCTCGACTGGTGGCAGAACGAGCACAAGACCAGGCGCATGACACTCGTTGACGAATTCGAGCTCGAGGCGGGCGTGCTGGCGGAGCTCGAGATGTAGGGGATGTAGGGGGCAGACCAGGCCGGCCAACGTAAAGCCGGCCTCAAGCGCGACCGGCTTGCGAGCCCACCCACTTCCGGGGTCCAAGCCGGCCGCGCCAAGTGACACGGGCACGGCTCGGCCCATGCGATCGGCGTAGCATTCCGACGCCGGGCCCTTCAGCCGCCGAGCCCGGCAAAGGCCAACCGGTCCATCTCCGCAATAAAGCCGAACCAGCTGCCTTTGGGCAACATGCGCTCTTGCAGGAGCGCCCAGATCGCCTCCGAGCCCATGATGGTGAGAAAAGCATCGGCGGGCGGGGCTGCGAGGAGTGCGAGCGCGGCCGCCCCCGCCATCGTCAACGAAGCAGTGGGGGCTCGGCCGTCATAGAGCTTGAGGGCCGTTCCGAACGAGCGCTTTACGCGATTGCCGTGGAAATCGACACTGAAAAGCTCGTCGAGGAGGAGATGCGAGAGCACGCCCATGAAGAGGAAAAGCCCGGCCAGCCACGACAACGTGGCATCGGCCCCGAACAGATGATAATAGACCGCCGACGTGGTGAAGGCGAAAAAGAGGCCGGCGAGGAGGGAGTGGAAAACGCCGCGATGGCGGGCGTATTTGTGAAAGACGCTGTGCCCGGCAAAGCGCACGACAAGAAACGTGCCCACCCAGATGATCCACATCTCGGCCACCGAGTATTTCCACGAGACGTTGAAGAGGATTGCAAAGGCGAGGAATATTCCAAGCCCGCTGAACATGCCTTGAGAGGCGCGCGAGTTCTCGAGATCGATGTCGGGCAGGATGGCGCCGAGGGCGCCCGCGAGCGCAAGCGTCACCAGGTCGTGGGGCGGGGCGACGTTGGCCGCCATCGTAAGCGTGGCCAGCATCCCGCTGCTAACGATGCCCACCGCCGCGTGCGTCTTGAAATCGGCCATGCTCGCTCTCCCGTGCTCTCGACGATCTCGCGCCCGGCCGCACGGATACCTCGAGAAACTCGTCATTGCCGGGCTTGACCCGGCAATCCAGAGTGGCAAACACCGTGTTTTCAGCCCCTGGATCACCCGGTCCGATCCCCGGGGCAAGCCCGAGGAGGGTGATGACGTGAAAGAGAGGTTTTCCGAGATCTCCGCATGACATCCCGAGCCCGGCGATGAAAGCCGATTCGCCCGAGCGGGGGGTAGGGCAAACTGTCGGCAAGCTGTGGAAATCAGCGGAATTTGAAGGGAATGGTGAAGGCGAGCTGGCGCGGTGTGAGGCCCGCCGGCGGGGGCGGGAAGGGGGCGGCCCGGCGCACCGCACCGAGGGCCGCGCGATCGAGCTGGGCATTGCCGCTCGAGCGGCGGATGCGCAGGTAGCGCAGCCGGCCCGTGCGCGTGAGCGCAAAGGCCACAACGACGGTACCGCGTCCGCTGCGCGGATGCCGGCGGCGGCTGGCGATGCGCGCACGCACCCGGGCGGCATAGCTGGCGACCGCGCCACGGCTGGCCGAAACAGCAGCAAGTGCGCGGCGGCTGCCGCGCCCGCTCGTCCTGGCCCCTGCACTTCGGGAAGGGCCCCGGGCCTTTCTTCGGGTAGACCGTTTGCGGCGCGCGCTCTTGACTGTTGCTTTCGCGGATTTCGTTGCGGCTCGAGGGGTCGCCCTCGCCCTGGAGTTCCTCTTTGCGTCTGACTTGGCCTTTGCCTTGGCCCGGCTGCGGGGCTTGCGCTTCGATTGGGCCTTGCGGCTGGTCTTGGGGCTGGTCTTGTGGCTGATCTTGCGGCTGGTGTTGCGGCTGGTCTTGGGGCGCGCGTTGGCGATGGCCGAGCGCTCAGTCCGCGACGCCGCGCGCGGCCGGCGGCGCTCTGGTCTCATCTCGCCGCCATCTTGGCCCAGACGGCGCGCGGGCGCGCTTGCGGCCTTGCTGCCCGCTGTCACGCGCCTGGCCTGCAAGACGCTGTTGGCCACGAGGTTGAGGCTGACAGCCCGCGTCTCCACTTTGGTGCGGCCATCCTCGGGTGCCCGCGCAAGCCAGCCCCACAAAAGAGCGCCATGGACCGCGAGCGAGAGCGCAAGGGCAAGGGCAGCCCGCGCCGCTCTCGCCACCCGCACCACTCGGGCCGCGCGCACCACTCGGGCCGCGCGCGCCGCTCGCGCAGCCGGTGCCGCCCCGGCCGCTCGAGCCATCCGGGCCAGCACAATGCCCGTTCGAACGCTCATGGCGCGGGCTCCCGACGGCGCATGGCCACCAGTCGCAGCGAGGCGACACCCGCCGCCCGCAGCCGGGCCAGGAGCGGCAAGAGCCGCCCCACCGCAACGGCGCGATCGGCCTTGAGATAGAGGGGCGCATCGGGGTTTGCGGCCCGCCAGCGGCCGATCCTCGCCATGGCGGCCTCGACTGCGAGCCGCTCCTTGCCGATGGCGAGCCCGCCGTCGGGACCCACCAACAGCACCAGGGCATCGTTGGGGAAGGCGCCTTCGGCCTCGATCTCGGGCGGGTGCACGCGAAAAGCCTCGGCCGCCCGAAACGTCCCGGCAATCAAGAAGAACATGAGGAGCAAGAAGACGACATTGATCATCGGGATAAGGCGCTCGCTTTCACTGCGGGCGCGTGGCGCCGGCAAGAGCCCCCGTGGCTCATCAAGCTCAAAGACTGTGCCGGTGGTCTCACCATCACCAGGTCGAAGGGGGCTCATGGCTGCACGCCTCCCGGCGAGACGTCGCCCTCTGACGCACCCGATGTGGCGGAGGCGGAGGCACCTTCGCTTACTCCGAGCGGCGAATCAGCGGGCGTAAGGAGCGCGCTCTCTAGCCGCGGCTCCGCCTCGAGCAGCAAGAGCACATCGAGCAGGAGTTGCAGTGGCACATCGGGCTGCGCATTGAGCAGAACAATGGTGTTTGTGCCCCCGCCCTCTGCACCCGCTTCGCTTTGGCGCTTCTCTTCATCTTCAGCTTCCCTTTCAATGGCGGCCTCTGCGTCCGCCCCCTCGCCCCTACCAGCGCGGGCGGCGAGATCGGAAAGGGCGCGGGCGAGCTCGGTGCGGGGGCGCGGCGCGCTGCCGTCAAGCTCGAACGCGCCATCGGCCCGAAGCAGCAGTAGCACCTTGCGCATTGGCCCGGCACCCGGGCGCTCGGCTTTGGCAAGCGGGTCCGGCGTGATCGCACCAAGCGCCACGTCGACCGGCGCAAAGCGGGAAAACTGCGTCACCAGCATAAAGAAGATGAGGAGAATGAAGGTCACGTCGATGAGCGGGGCCAGCGAGAGCCCACGCCGCCGCCGCGGAGATGGGGCGAGTGCCGCGCCGAGGTCGAAGGGCGGTGGCGCGGCCGGTCGCGCTGCAGACGGCGGCCGTGTAATCGACTGGGCCGCGCTGCTCATGCCGCGGCCTCGCGCCGCTGCCGGGGCGCGCTCTCAGTCTTGCGGGCTTTGGCCGAGTCCTCTTCCCGCACACCCTCTCCAAGGGCAGCAAAGAGCCGACCGAGCGCCACGCTTGCCTCGGCGCGCAGCCGCTCGCTACGGCTCTCGGCGAGATGAAAGGCGACAATCGCCGGGATCGCCACCACAAGCCCGAGCGCCGTCGTGAGGAGCGCTTCCCAGATGCCGCCCGCAAGGATGGCGGGGTCGGCCTCGCTGCCTGAGGTTTGCAGCGCTTGGAAGGCCTCGATCATGCCGAGTATGGTGCCAAGCAGCCCCAACAGCGGCGCAATGAGGCCGATGAGCTCGAGCAGACCATTGTGGCGCTTGAGCCGCGCGAACTCGTGCTGCGCAAGCGCCCGCACGCGGGCCTCCGTCTGCGCCCGGCCCGCACCCTCGCGCACCAGCCCAGCGCCTGCACGCACCAGCACAGCCACCGGATGACGCGAACGGCCAAGCGCCGCGAGCGTGCGCGCCACCTCGCGCCCCTCCCCCCCTTCAAGCGCAGCGAGTGCCGCCTCGATCGGCTTTGCCGCTCCGCGCCGCGTGGCTAGCAACGCCATGACCTTGAGGAGTATGAGCGCAAGCGAGACGATCGAGAGCACAACCAACACCGCCCCCACCGGCCCAATCAGCCCGTAGATGCGCCCGGCCTCGCTCAACAGCGCGTTCGGCTCCAGCTCCATCGCGTGCTTCCAAAAAACAAAAAGGACAAGCCACCCTCACGCCTCACCATCCGCACGCCCCCCTCGATCCGCACCACACCTCCCGATCCCCTCCAGCCCTTCCGATCCGCACCCGCGGCGCCATCGAGCAGCCTTAATAGACACGGGCCCGCGGCTCGATATAGCTGATCTCATTGGTGAGCGTATAGGTGTGGACGGGACGATAGGCAATTGTCACTTGCTTGCTGTCCTCGTCGGCCCAGGCAAGGGTGTGTTTCATCCAGTTCTCGTCGTCGCGCTCGGGGAAGTCCTCGCGGTAATGCGCGCCGCGGCTTTCCTCACGCTCGAGCGCCCCGACGATGGTCACCACCGCCTGTGCGATGAGATTGAGAAACTCGAATGTTTCGATGAGGTCGGTGTTCCAGATGAGCGAGCGGTCGGTGACACGGATGTCGTCCGCCTGACGCCAAATCTCCTGCAGCTTGGTGATGCCTTCCTCTAGGGTCGCGGCGTCGCGAAAGACCGCGCAATGGGACTGCATGGTCTTTTGCATGGCGAGCCTGAGCTCGGCCGTGGGCGCCTGGCCGCGGGCCTCGCGCACCCGGTCGAAGCGATCGAGAATGCGCTCGAGCGCGCTCCGCGGACAGGGGGGCTGGCGCTCGCCACGCTCGACCGTCTCGGCGCAGCGCTCGGCCGCCGCCTTGCCGAAAACAATGATATCGATAAGGGAATTGGAGCCGAGGCGGTTGGCGCCATGGATCGATGCGGAGGCCGCCTCGCCGACGGCAAAGAGCCCCGGCACCACGGCGTCGGGATCGTCGGCGCGCCCGGCAATCACCTCGCCCCGATAGTTGGTTGGGATGCCGCCCATGTTGTAGTGCGCCGTCGGCAGCACGGGGATGGGCTCGCGGGTGAGGTCGACGCCGGCGAAGATGCGCGCCGACTCGGTGATGCCAGGCAGCCGTTCGGCCAGCACCTTGGGATCGATATGGTCGAGGTGGAGATAGAGGTGGTCCTTCTCGGGCCCCACGCCACGGCCCTCGCGAATCTCGATGGTCATGGCGCGCGAGACCACATCGCGCGAGGCGAGATCCTTGGCCGAAGGCGCATAGCGCTCCATGAAACGCTCGCCTTCGGAATTGGTGAGGTAGCCCCCCTCGCCGCGCGCCCCTTCGGTGATCAGGACCCCGGCGCCATAGACGCCTGTCGGGTGGAACTGCACGAACTCCATGTCCTGGAGCGGCAGCCCGGCCCGCAGCACCATGGCGTTGCCATCGCCCGTGCACGTATGCGCGCTCGTGCACGAGAAATATGTGCGGCCATAGCCGCCCGTCGCCAGAATGGTCTTCTTGGCGCGGAAGGCATGCATGGTGCCGTCCTCGAGCGCCAGCGCCACGACGCCACGGCAAGCGCCATCCTCGTCCATCAAGAGGTCGAGGGCGAAATACTCGATGAAAAACTCGGTGTCGTGCTTGAGCGAGGCGCCATAGAGCGCATGCAGGATGGCATGGCCCGTGCGATCGGCGGCGGCGCAGGTGCGCTGGACGGGTGGGCCTTCACCGAAGTTTTGCATATGCCCGCCAAAGGGCCGCTGGTAGATGCGGCCATCCTTTGTGCGGCTGAAGGGAACGCCGTAGTGCTCAAGCTCATAGACAGCCGAGGGCGCCGTGCGACAGAGATACTCGATGGCGTCCTGGTCGCCGAGCCAATCCGAGCCCTTGACCGTGTCATACATATGCCAGCGCCAGTCGTCGGGCCCCATGTTGCCCAGCGCCGCGGCAATGCCGCCCTGGGCGGCCACGGTGTGCGAGCGGGTCGGGAACACCTTGGTGATGCAGGCCGTGCGCAAGCCCGCTTTGGCGCATCCGAAGGCGGCCCGGAGCCCGGCTCCGCCGGCCCCCACCACGACGACATCATAGCTGTGCTCGATGATGGGGTAGGCGCGGCCATTCACTCCCGGCGCCCGCGCCCCAGCCACTCGCCTGCGCTCCTGGCCGTTGCCAGGCCCTTGGCCCGTCCCCGATGCCTGCCCTGCACCCGATCCCTGGCCCGCGCCCAATCTCTGGCCCGCACCCGATCCCTCGCCCGTCATCGCTCAGCCTCCAAGGCTCAACTTGAGGACGGCAAAAGCGCTCGCAAGCCCCAAGCCGATGGCAAAGAGCGCATTGGCAATGAGCAGCAAAAGCTTGGCCAGCGCGCCATGGACATAGTCCTCGATAATCACCTGCATGCCGAGCCGCATATGAAGCGTGCCCGAGAGGATGAGCGCCAACAGTGGCACCGCAACAAACGGCGAGCCGAGCCGCGCCCGCACCGCCGCATAGTCGGCACCCACAAGGCTCAGCAAGAGCGCGATCAAGAACACAACCAGGATCAGATTGGCGACGGCCGTAAGGCGCTGGAGCCAGAAATGCTCGGTGCCACGTCGGGCGGCGCCGAGGCCGCGGACACGGGCCAGCGGTGTGCGCATGGTGCTGCTCATGGCCTAGAACGCTCCCCTGATGGCATAGCCCGCCAGCCATACGATGAGTGTGAGCGTGACTGAGCCGGCGATGGTCGCCCAGCACAGCCGATCGACCGTGCCGATCTCAAAGCCATGGCCCGCATCCCAGATGAGATGCCGGATGCCACCAAGCATATGGTGGATGAGCGCCCACGTGTAGCCGAAAAGCACCAAACGCCCGAACCAGCTGGCAAACAGCCCATTGACAAAGGCGAAATAGTCGGGCCCGCTGGCCGCCGCAATCAGCCACCAGGCCAGCAGCAGCGTACCCAGGTAAAGCGCCGCTCCGGTCAGCCGATGGAGAATCGACATCACCATGTTGATAAGCGGGCGATAGATCTGGAGATGGGGCGAGAGTGGTCGCTCCGGCGCTTGCGTGGTGTCTGCCATCGCTGCCCTCCTTCGGCGGCCCGGCTCCATGGTTCGTGTGCTGGCGAGCCCGGCGGTGCGGCCCAATGCCAGGCCGCGGGGGCCAACAGTCAACGGGCGCGCCCATACTTACTTACCGCAGCACTTACTTACCGCAGCGCAAAATGCCGGGCAATGGGCGCCTCGGCAATGGGCCAAATGGCTGAGCGTACGCGCCGGCGCTGTGGCCGATGGCGGCTTGCGGCCGCCTGCATCGCGGCAAACAGCCCGCTGCCTGTGCTGCCTGTCAGTGCTCCCGGGACCGAGAGCCGCGAGCGCGCTTGCGACCGCGATCGAGGACCTCGATCTGCTCGGGGTGGGTGACGCGCATGAGCGGGCCGTTCCAGCGCTCGATCCAGCCGCGCACCCGTACCCGCCGCCCGGCGAGCTGAGCGAGATTCTGCCCCGCCTTTTGCCACAGTCGCGCATCGCGCCCCTCAATGAGCACGGTGAAGTCGTCGCGCCAGCGCTTGCCGAAGTTGAGAAACGTCCGCCGGCCAACGGTGGCCACGCGCAAGATGCGCCCCTCGACAATCTGGAACGTCTGGCGATAGCGCAAGAGCGCGCGCGTCCGCCAGGCCTTGCGGACGGCATAGGCGGCGTTGCGCCAGATGCCCTTCTTGGCGCGTCTGGCCTCGGC
>WGBL01000288.1 GCA_015494375.1 Hyphomicrobiales bacterium
CCCCCTAAGAGGGGGAGGGAGGAGCGAGCCTCTTGCCTACGCGAACAGCCGATGGGCGGGCGCGATAGCGCACTCCCTTTCCAACCTCCCCCTTTTTAAGGGGGAGGTCGGCGCGATAGCGCCGGGAGGGGGTTGAAATGGCCCACCGCAGTCATCGCAAAATCGGCATTTCACGAGCTCGCAAGCTCCGCAAGAATTCAACCTTTGCCGAGCGGCGCCTGTGGACACACCTGCGCGCGCATCGCTTCAAGGGACTTGGCTTTCGTCGTCAACATCCGATTGCCGGCCACATTGTAGATTTCTATTGTCCACGCGCCAGGCTCGCCATTGAAATCGACGGTGGTCAACATGGATGGAGACGAGAGCAACTCAAGGATCGAAAGCGCACAACAGCCCTTCAGGAGCGCGGTGTCACAGTCATTCGGTTTTGGAATAACGACGTGGTGGACAACCTTGAGGGGGTTTTGTTTCGCATAGGCGAGGCGCTTGAATCGCTCTTGGGGCGTCCGCAGTCACGCTCGTCTCCCACGTCCTCCGCCGCTTTCGGTGGGAGAAGGAGAATCAAGGTGCACACAATCGAGAACATGAAAAAACACGGCGTGCTCGCCAAGGCACGATCCGACAAGGCTGGCGCGGTGGGCGCTCATAACCCTTATCACGAGGGGGGATAGGAGCAGGGGGAATAGGCGCAATGGGCGTACGCAGACTGGCACCCAATCAGCCCGATAGCTTTGCTTTCAGCAAAGAAAACCTCACTTGGGCCCAAGAGCTCGTGGGGCGCTATCCGCCCGGCAAACAGCAGTCAGCCGTCATTCCGCTCCTCTGGCGCGCCCAGGAGCAAATCGGCGGCTGGATCACCGAGCCCGCCATTCGCGTGGTCGCCGAGATGCTCGATATGGCGCCCATTCGCGTGCTCGAGATCGCAACCTTTTATACGATGTTTCAACTCGCGCCTGTGGGGAAAAAAGCCCATGTCCAGGTCTGCGGCACAACCCCGTGCATGCTGCGCGGCTCCGAGGCGCTCATTGCCGTCTGCAAGCGCCGCATTGCGCCCACGCCTCACACCCTCTCTGAGGATGGCGATTTCTCCTGGGAAGAGGTGGAATGCCTGGGGGCTTGCGTCAATGCCCCCCTCGTGCAGATCGGCAAGGACACCTATGAGGACCTCACGCCCGAGCGCCTCGAGGAGATACTCGATGCCTTTGCAGCGGGCGCGCCACCGCCTCCGGGCCCCCAGGTCCCACGCCAGTTCTCGGCTCCCGTTGGCGGCCCCACGACGCTCACCGATACTGCTCGCCACGGGGACTGGGGAGACCAGACTGGGACACACCGGACTGGGGCACAAACGAGCACACAACCCATCAAGGATGGTAAAACAGAGTTGTCCAAGCACGCGGTTACCACAGACACCGAATCACCTAGGGACTTGGAGTCCCAAGCAAAAGAGCCAAACAATATGGCAGACAAAGACGCGGTGGAGGAGCACAAAGAATGAGACTGAGACAGGATAAGCCGCCGAGGTTTTTCAGTTGTCCCAACCTCGTGCTGTTGCTCTGGACGCTGGCCGTACTCTCTGCAATCCGCGCCATCTATGTCGCCGACAGCGGCGTGGCGCCCTGGGGATGGTGGGCCATTGCCGCTCTTGTGCTGGCCCTTCTGGCCATCGTTGCGCGCTATTTCTGCGGTCGCGGCAAGAAGGACCCGCTCGCGCGGGCGCGCAAATCGGTGCCGGGCTCGGCCGCGCGTTCAGGGGGAGACGCAACAGCAAGTGCGACGGGCAGCGCAAGTGGTGACGGCGGGGGTGCTGCGGCCGCAGCAGCGAGTGGCGCCAGCAGAGCGGGCGCAGGTGCAGCAAGCGCAGGTGCAGCGGGCGCAGGTGCAGCGGGCGCGGCGAAGCTCTCGGCCAGCGAACTCGAGCGCGAGGAACAGGAGATGGCGGCCAAGCTCGCCGCCCTTCCCGATGACGCAACGCCCGAACAGCGCGCCGATGCCGTCGGCCGCCGGCCCAAGGGCCTTTCGGCGCCCGAAGGCGGCAAGGCCGACGACCTCAAGCGCATCAAGGGCATCGGCCGCGTGAACGAGGAAAAGCTCAATGGGCTGGGCATCTACCACTTCCATCAGATTGCCGCCTGGACGCGCGAGGAGGTGCGCTGGGTGACGACCTACCTCGCCTTTCCGGGCCGCATCGACCGCGAGGATTGGCTCGGACAGGCGGCGGTGCTCGCCCGCGGCGAGGAAACGGAGTTCTCAAAGCGGGTCGATGCGGGCGAAGTGGCATCGAGTCTCGACAAGGACTGACGGCAACCATGGTTGAGGTTGGACGCAGCGGGAAATGAGACCGGCTATGATTGCTCGCACCTGAGATTGATCGCGAAAAAGATTGTTCGCGAGAGTCGGTGACCGCGCGAGGGACTGAGCGCGACACCGATTGCAGGCAACAAGGGCGACGAGGATCGAAGGCGCTTATGCTCGAAGACAAGGACCGCATCTTCAAGAACCTCTATGGCTTCGATGACTGGCGCCTTGAAGGCGCCCGCCGCCGCGGCGCCTGGGACGGCACAAAGGCGCTCATCGAAAAGGGCCACGACTGGATCATCGACGAGGTCAAGGCATCGGGCCTGCGGGGGCGGGGCGGCGCCGGCTTCCCGACCGGCCTCAAGTGGTCGTTCATGCCCAAGGAGGTGGGCGAGCGGCCCCACTACCTTGTGATCAATGCCGACGAATCGGAGCCCGGCACCTGCAAGGACCGCGAGATCATGCGCCACGATCCGCACTTGCTGATCGAAGGCGCGCTTCTCGCCTCATTCGCCATGAGGGCCCATGTCGCCTATATCTACATTCGCGGCGAGTTCTTCCGCGAGCGCGAGCGCCTCGAGGCGGCGATCGCCGAGGCCTATGACGCACGGCTCATTGGCAAGAACAACCACCACGGCTGGGATTTCGACCTCTACGTTCACCACGGCGCAGGCGCCTATATCTGCGGCGAGGAGACGGCGCTGCTCGAAAGCCTTGAAGGCAAAAAGGGCCAGCCCCGGCTCAAGCCGCCGTTCCCCGCAAACTGCGGGCTCTATGGCGCCCCCACCACCGTCAATAATGTCGAGTCGATCGCCGTTGTGCCGGACATCCTGCGCCGTGGCGCGACCTGGTTCGCCTCGCTCGGCAAGCCCAACAACACGGGCACCAAGCTGTTTTGCATCTCGGGCCATGTGAACACCCCCTGCACGGTCGAAGAGGAGATGGGCATTCCCTTCGTCGAGCTGATCGAGCGCCATGCAGGCGGCATTCGTGGCGGCTGGGACAATCTGCTTGCCGTCATTCCGGGCGGCTCATCGGTGCCATGCCTGCCGGGCGACATTTGCCGCGACATGACAATGGACTTCGACACACTCAAGGACTTGCAGTCGGGCCTCGGCACGGCGGCCGTCATTGTCATGGACAAATCCACCGACATCGTTCGCGCGATTGCCCGCCTCGCCTATTTCTACAAGCACGAGAGCTGCGGCCAGTGCACACCCTGCCGCGAAGGCACCGGCTGGATGTGGCGGGTGCTCACGCGCATGGCCGAGGGGCGCGCCGAGAAGCGCGAGATCGACTTGCTGTTTGAGGTCTCCAAGCAAATCGAGGGCCACACCATCTGTGCGCTGGGCGATGCCGCGGCCTGGCCCGTCCAGGGGCTTATTCGCCATTTCCGCCATGTGATTGAGGAGCGGATCGATTCCTATACGAAGCGGGCAGAGCCCGGCCTCACGCGGATGAGCGACACACTCGAGGCGCCCCTCGCCGCCCAATAAACTCGCCGCCCGATAGACTTGCCACCCAATAGACTTGCCGCCCAATAAACTCGCCGCCCAATAGATGGTCGGGCGGTATCATGGCGATCGGCGTTCACCGCTTTGGCTTTGTCGTCCGTCTGCGCAAGGGGTGGACGACAGGGCCGATACGCCGCAGGAGATAACGCCTGAAAAGCGCGCCATAGCCCGGAAAGGCGTAGCCGCCGTTCTCTTGCAGAAGGCGCTCTTTCTCCGCCCTGTAAAGCGCGCCGAGCTCATACCAGGGCTTGGACGGCCATTTGTGGTGGAGATAATGAAGGTTGTTGTTGAGATAGAGGAGCGAGAAGAGCGGCGACGCCTCGATGATGGCACTGCGGCGCGCCGGGTCGCGATGGATGCGATGCTCGGCAAAGGTCCTCAGCATCAACAGCGATAGGCCGGGATAGGCGACAAGCAGCGCATAGCTCAGGGGATCGACAGCAAAGACACCGATGAGAAGCGCGAGCATTACAAAAAGGCCCGCCAGATGGAGGAGCCACGCCTTCAAGATGGCGCGATCCCCGCGGGCGATCGCGCGCGCGTCGTGGCGCACGAGCCCCGCGATGCCGAGCGCCGGGCCAATGAGGAGACGGCCGAGAAGAGTCGTATTGAATGCCAGCAAGAGCCGCATTGGCCGCGAGAGCCTGCGCCAGTCGCCCGCTGCCACATACCAGCTTTCGGGGTCGTCGTAGGGGTCGGTGAGCGCCTCGTTGTTGTGGTGGCGAAGATGCGTGCTCTTGAAGCGGCGATAGGGAATAAAAAGGCCGACCGGCAGCGCCACGAGGAGTTCATTGAGGAGCGCATTTCGTGTCGGGTGGCCGTGCAAGACCTCGTGCTGGAGCGAGGAATGGAGCGTTACGCCATAGATGGCAAAGGGTATCACCGGCCAAGGGGCGAACGCCTGCCATAGGCCGGAGCCGTTCCAGAACCAGAGACTGCCGGCGAGCACGCCGTAGCAACCGATAAGGACCGCAAGCGTGGGCCACTCGATGGCCCGTTTTCGCTCAGTCGCGCTCCCAACCGCCCTTCACGTCATACCGCCTCCTTTGCCCCTTCTGCACTCTGCCCCTTCTGCACTCTGCCCCTCTTGCACGCTGCCCCTCTTGCACGCTGCCCAAGCGCCCCTGGACCGCGCCGGCGCCCCCACCCACGATGGAGTGCCGTGCTGCCGAGCCCGCTCAGCCATAAGGCGCGTCACGGCCTTGAGAATAGCTCAGAATAGGTCCGATTCCCGTTTTCTGTAAAGCTCTCGTCGGCATTGCGTACCAGCCCTCAGCGGCACCGGTAGCAGGCCCTCGCAAGCGGGCTCGAAGCCGCCCTTGTGCGAATGCCGCTCATGGGGGCCGGGAATCGGCGATTGTTCCTCATTCGCGATTGCTCATCATTGGCGGTGATGCCTGCTGATCGGGGATGATCGCTCGCCGGCGGGATCAAAGCCACTCAATGGCCCATCACCTTTTCGGCGTGACGGGCAATGGCATCGGCGGCCGCGCTTATGTTTTGCTCCCACGTGACACCGGAACGCTTGCGCGGCTTGAGATCATGGTCACCGTCATCGAGCCAACAGAGCTCGACGCCAGGGCCGAGGGTGAGGGCCGCAACCTCAGCGCGGCTGCCGAAGGGGTCGCGCGTGCCCTGGCAGATGAGCAATGGGCATGCGAGGCTTTCGAGATGAGCGGTGCGCCATTGCTCGGGCTTGCCCGGCGGGTGAAACGGATAGCCGAGCGCAAACGCGCCGGCGATCAGGCCTTGCCGCCACAAGTCCTCGGCGAGCATCGTGGCAACGCGGCCGCCGAGGGACTTGCCGCCGATGAGGAGCGGCCCGGCCGCGCGCAGGTCTCTGTCAGCGAATTGCGCATCCCCACGCCGAAGCGCCGTGACCGCTTGGCGATACTCATCTGCGAGCCGCTCGACCCGCGGCGGCGGGCGCCTGCTCGCTCCTGCGCGCCGCGCGGCCATATAGGCGAACTCGAACCGCACCACACACAGCGCCCGCTCGGCAAGCGCGGCCGCCATCGCTTCAAGAAAGGGGCTGTCCATGCCGGCGCCCGCCCCATGGGCCAGCAAGAGCGTGGCGCGCGCCGATTTCGGCCCCGTAATCAGAAAGCTCATGTTCGCGACTATAAAGCTTGTCGGCTATTCAATGCCGCAACCATTGATGTTACAAACGATTTCAAATCCTGAGGCGAGAGATGGGCTTAAGGGCCGTTGCCTGTCGGGAAGCTGCCCTCAGGGAGGGGGACAAGTCACGGCATACCATAGCATTGAACCTCGCCGGCATCCCGCACGTATCCGTCACAGCAAGCCGTCCCAGGTATTGGCGTCACCGCAGAGGCATACGGAAAAACCCATAGGGCAACCAGAGTGACCGCAATGCTCACGCGCATCATGCAACTGTTCGAGCGCCCCGACAGCGAGCGGCGCACGCAATCGCTCCCCGCGAGAGAGCAGCGATTGGCCGCCGCCGCTCTGCTCGTGCATGCTGCACGCATCGACGGGCACAAGAGCGCAGCCGAGGAAGAAAAACTTCAAGCAATCCTCAGCGAGCGCTTTGCTCTCTCGCAAGGGGAGCTTGATGCACTTCTCGGCGCGGCGGGCAAGGCCGAGGAGGAAGCCGTCGATCTCTATCGCTTCACCAGTGTATTGTGCCGGCATCTCGACCAGGCCGGGCGCCAGCAAATCGTACGCATGCTGTGGGAAATCGCCTTTGCCGACGATATATTGCACGCATATGAAGAGAATCTCATCTGGCGCGTCGCCGAGCTTCTTGGCGTCTCGAGCCGCGACCGGATCCGGCTCAAGAAGGCCGTCGTGGGGAAGACGGCTCATCTGAGCAAACAGCAAAGGAACGAGGGCTAATCGGGTCCTGTTAAAAGGCTGGCACAAGGGGGGGACAGGAAAACTGAATTCGGGCGAAGCGAATTGAGCGGATGTCAACGCTCATAAATTGGTGGTCTCGCTGGCAACGGCGCAACTGGAGGCCAGGCGGGGA
>WGBL01000289.1 GCA_015494375.1 Hyphomicrobiales bacterium
CGGCGCTCAATGCCCACCTCGCCCTTCTCGATGGGCGCTGGACCCACCGGCTCGGGGCCGAGAGCAACGAGACGACCATCGCCGACACGTCGATTTCGAGTTTCGGCGTCTTTCCGTTCGAGAATCTGAGCACGCGAGGGAAGCGCCACTATCGCACCACCTTGCGGCTCGACACACCCGCCCTGATGGCCCGGCATCATTTCACGGGCCTCATCGAGGATGAGCGCGAGACCCTCACCTCGATCTCGGATGATGGCGTCAAGCATGAGCGCAGGCGCCTGAGCAAGGCGGCCGAGTATCGGGGCGAATTCTTCGACCGGCTCTTTGTCGCCGCCACCATCCGCCATGATGACAGCGACAGCTTGCGCGACTTCACCACCTGGCGCACGTCGGCGGCGCTCAAGGTGCCGCTCGGGATGGCCGGGCTCAGGCTCCATGGGAGCGCCGGGACGGGCGTCAAGTTCCCGACCATGTTTGAGCAGTTCGGTGTAACAAGCGCCTTCATCCCCAACCCCAATCTGCGCTCCGAAGAATCGTTCGGCTGGGATGCGGGCGCTGAGCTCTCGTTGCTCGATAGCCGCGCCGTCGTCGATGTCACCTATTTCAAGGCCGACCTTGAAAACGAGATCGAGACGCTGTTTCTTCCCTTTGGCGATCCTCGCTGTCTCGCCATCGGCACCTTCTTCTGCTCTACGGTCGAAAACCGCGTGGGCAAGAGCCGGCGCGAGGGGATCGAGGTGACCGCCAGGCTGCAAGTGACCGACAGCTTGCGCGTCTCGGGCTCCTATACGAGGCTTAATGCGACCGACCCGGATGGCCTCAAGAAAATCCGCAGGCCGGAGCATGCGGGCCGTCTCGATATCGATCTCGGCTTTGCCGAGGGCCGGGGCAATGTGCGGCTCTCGGCCATCTACAATGGCGCGGCTGATGATATCGCGTTTCTGCTGCCGTTCTTTACCCCCACGCGCGTGACGCTCAACGACTACTGGCTCGTTAATGTTGCCGCGTCCTACAAGGTGCGGCCCTGGCTCGAGCTCTTCGGGCGCATCGAGAACGCGCTCGATGCCGATTATCAGGAAGTCTATGGCTTCGAGACAGCAGGGCGCGCTGCCTATGGCGGGCTCAAGCTCACGTTTGCCGCGGACGAGCCGCTCGAGGATCTCGCAGACGATGCAACGTCGGGCGGGCCGCTCAAATAGGGCAGACCGAAACGCAGAAGCGCAAATTTGACAGGATGTCAGGATACTCTTCACGGTGCCGCTTCACATAATCGCTCGAGACGGATAGTATCCGGCGCGCGACCGGGGCCCCAGGAGGGGCCCCAGGAGGGCAGAGCTGGGGGCTGCATGGCCTCCCGCCCAGCGCCAGGGCCGGCAGCAAAGGGCGCTCAACAGAGAGCGCTCGAGCCCAGAGTCAAGGTCGGGGGCGAGAGCTGCTCAGCGACAGCCTCCCGCAACTGGCAGCGCGCCTTGGGCAGTTTGCCCGAGGCGCCCACCCGGTGCGCCCATGTGTCCGATGGCCGGGGTGTGAAACTGCGGGGGGCGGCATGAAGTAGAGAGATGACAAGCACCGCTACGAGTTCGCCGGATCGTTTCCCGGCCCTGGTCCTCAATGCCGACTACCGGCCCCTGAGCTATTATCCACTCTCGCTCTGGAGCTGGCAGGAGACAGTGAAGGCCGTCTTTCTCGACCGGGTCAATGTCGTCTGCCATTACGATCGCGCGGTGCGCAGCCCCTCGTTTGAGATGAGGTTGCCGAGCGTCGTCTCGCTCAAGATCTACGTCAAGCCCGCGCTCTATCCGGCGTTCACGCGCTTTAACGTCTTTTTGCGCGACCGCTTCCAATGCCAGTATTGCGGGGCGACGAAAGAGCTGACGTTCGATCATCTGGTGCCCCGCTCGCTCGGCGGGCGCACCCGCTGGGACAACGTCACGACGGCGTGTGCCAGTTGCAACCTCAGGAAGGGTGGCAAGCTGCCTGAGGAGGCCAAGATGTTCCCGCGCCAGAAGCCCTACCGCCCGACGGTCTACGAGCTTCATCGCAACGGCCGGCTTTTTCCACCCAACTATCTGCACGAGAGCTGGCTCGACTACCTCTATTGGGACAGCGAGCTCGAGCCGTGATGCCGGGCTCAGGGACGCCAGTGCCCGGCCAAGCCGGCGCGTCTTGAACTGGTTTCGATCAGGCCTGTGAGCTCTCAATCGGTGTTTGTCGCGGAGGGAGCCGCTGTGCCTGCGAGCAGGCCTGCCTCGAGCCAGCCCTTGAGATAGGTGCCCGCGCGCATTGGCGCGTCCGCCTCGCCGCCAAACGTTGCCACCATCTCGCAGAGCACGCCAAAGGCGACGCCGCGGACGGCCTCGCGCCACATCATCGCCTCTTCGGCGCCAAGCGCACGGAAGTGTGCCGTAAGCGCCTGGCGATAGACGAGAAGCTGTTGCGGCTCGGCGAGGCGCTCCGGCGCAGGCGGCGTCTCGTCCGCCTCGAGCGCTTGCCAGATTGCAACCGCATTGGTCTCAAGGCGAAGGAGCTCGACCGAGGGATGGGGCGCAAATGTGAGCTCTGGCCAGTTCTCTGGCGCAATGGCGGCAAGGTGCTCGAGCCCGACACACGGCGCATCGGGCGCATCGAAGGCGTCGTTGAGGGCTTTCTCGAAGCGCGCAAGCTCGGCGAGCACCGGGTGCTCGCGGGCCAAGTCAGATGTCGCAAGGTGTTCTGGAAACTTGGCACCAAACCAGCGGGCATTGGGCGTGCGCGAGGGATGGGCGGCGATATAGGAGCGGGCAAGCTTGATGAATTGCTCATCGCCCGTGAGCTCTGCGAGCTTGGGATAATCGTTTTTCAGGAAATCGATCAAGCGGACGACATAGGCATTGCGATAGACGCCCAGGAGCACCTCGGTGCGCTCCCGGGCATTCTCGGCAATCAAATCGAGCACACGCTCGTCGTCACCCATGAGCGCATCTTGAAAACGCGCCTGAAGCTCGGCCAGCGTTGGCGCCTGCTCGCTTGCGTCGGCCCCCGTCGAGCGCGATTTGCATTCCTTATTCCTGGCCTTTGGCCTTGCCATCGCTCTTTATTCTCGTTCGGCCTCACTCGGCCGCCTGGAGGACGGGGGCTGCGATCCGGCGCGCCGTATCGAGCTCGGAACGCAGCTCCGCGAGCGGCGGAATATGGTCGTCGCGCTCAATGAGCGTCGAGACCGGCCCGCAACGCCGCAATGCATAGTCATAGAGCTCCCAGACCTCGTCGATGACGGGATGGTCGTGGGTGTCGATGATGTGGGTGTCCATGTCGCTGTGCCCGGCGACGTGGAATTGCACGACGCGGTCGTGCGGCACACCGTCGATGAACGTTTTGGCGTCCCAGCCGTGGTTGAAACTCGAGACATAGACGTTGTTGACGTCGAGCAGCACCCAGCAGTCGGCACGCCTCGCAAGCTCGCTCAAGAACTCCCATTCGCTCATCTCGCTGTGTGCGAAGGTGACATAGGTCGAGACGTTCTCGAGCGCGATGCGGTGGCCGAGATAGTCCTGAACCTCGATCACGCGGGCCGCAATGTGCTCGAGCGCCTCCTCGGTGTAGGGGATGGGCAGAAGGTCATGGAGGTTGACGCCATGAACGCCCGTCCAGCAGAGGTGGTCCGACACCCACTTGGGCTCGATGCGGGCGGCGAGGCGCTTGAGAGCATCGAGATAGTCATAGTCGAGCGGCGCGGTGGAGGCGATCGACAGCGAGACGCCATGCATGACCACAGGCCAGCGCCCGGCGATCTGATCGAGCACCTGAAGCGGCTTGCCGCCCGGCACCAGGTAGTTCTCGGAGATCACCTCGAACCAGTCGATGGCGGCCGCGTCCTCGTTGTCGGGATCGAGGAGATCGTTGTAGTGGGGTGTGCGCAAACCAAGCCCGAAGCCGAGGAAAGGGGGCTTTTCCACTGTGGTGTTCATTTTTGCACTCGTTCGCACGTGCTCGAGGTTCGATTTATCCTGCGCGGCGGCGGCGGCATCTGCAACCGTCCACTCCCATATCCCACTCCCATATCTCCCATAGGTGAGGTCGAGCAGGCCATCCCGTGGCAACCGCCGAGAGGAATAAAACCCCGCCGGCCGCTGGGGCCGGCGGGACCATCGGAGGGTCGATGTCGTCACACGAGAGAGCTAACTCTTCATCTTCCCACCTTTGGCCTTGCATTCCTTCGCCGTCATCAGGACGAAGCCCTGGCCCTTGCAGGCGTTCTTGCCGGCGCAGTCGTTCTTGGCCGTCTTGCAGGCACCCTGACCTTTGCAGGCATTAACGCCAAAACACTGCACCTTTTTGGCAGCGGCGACGGATGCCGTGGGAGCGGCGATGCTACCACCGATCAAGAGCGCGGCGGCGGTGACGGCGATGGTGGCTCCTGATTTTGCGGAGAGTTTCATGAAGGCTCCTCCCTTCGAGAGTGCGATTGATCCATTGGAAAGGACGCTGCCTCATTGCCGGCGTCCTGCAACAATCAACGATCGGGCGGGCGCAAACGACGCATTGGCGCCATCACGAAGTCGTGAGTCCTCAGTTGACCACGCGCAGCAGCTCGCCGGCAAAGACCACGGGCCCCATGGGCTGGCCCGCCGGCGCACCGCCCTTGGGCTCGAGGCTGACGGCGAGCTTGACGCCCTCCTTGAGCATACCGGGGGCGAGCTTTTCGGGCATCTCCAGCTTGTCGACCTCGTTCCGCGCAACGAGACCGAGTGTTGCGGGCGCCTTGTCGGGCGGAATGAGCCAGAGCTCGTAGTTCTTGGCGGGAGGCGCCGACATCCCGAGCGAGCGGACGAGAAGGCGCGGCGGGCTGGTCTTCACCGTCACAAGAAAGCCGGGCTTGCCCTCTTGGCCTTCGAGCACGGCGACATAGGTCGCGCCCTTGCCGGGGCTTTCTCGCGGCACGAGCGGCTCCAGTAGGACAAGCGCAAAAAGCGCCAGAGCCGCCGCTGCGCTTGCGAAACTCGCAAGGCGCCAGCGCCAGAGCCGGCGCCTGAGCCCAGCAATGATGCGCTCGCCTTCCTGCGCCAAGCCTCGCGGGTGCGCCCGCTCGGGGCCCAAGCGTTGTTGTGCTGGCTTTCTCTCGGCCCGCTCCGCGAGCACCTGCTCGATACGCTGCCAAAGCCCTGCGGGCGGCGCCATGGGGGCTGTCGCCTCATCGAGCGGGGCGAGGCGCCGCTCCCAGGCGGCAACGAGCGCGGCAAAGTCCGCATCGCGGCGTTGGAGGGCGCGGGCGAGCAGCGCCGCCTCGGGCGACAGTGTGCCGAGCACCAGCTCGGCCGCCGCCAGCTCCTCCTGCTCCTTCGAGTCCCTCAGCTCTTTCGCCTCTTCGCTCATGGCCTCATCGCTCGCCGCCCCGCTGCTCAGGCTCCTTCGCTCGCCGTCCCGCCGCTCGCGGCTCCTCGCTCGCCGCCTCTTCGCTCACGGCCTCTCCGTTGATCGCTCCTCGCTTCGCCATTTGCCGACTACTGCCCATCATTCAAGCAGTCGCGAAGCTTGATGAGCGCCCGACGCACGCGGCTTTTGAGGGTGCTCACGGGCTCCGCTGTCGTCCTGGCAATCTCCTCGTATGTGTAGCCGTAATAGTAGGCGAGCAGCACCGCGCGAGACTCTTCGCTTCTGAGCGCGCCCAGACACGCAAGCAGCGCCTCGAGCGCCGCGCTCCGCTCGTCGAGGGCGAACGGGTCGGGCTCGGCGCCCCAGGCCGTCGCATCGCCCATTGCGGTGCCGTCGCCGCAAGCGGCATCCGCAGCCCGCACCTCGCGCCGCTTGCGCAGGACGTCGATGGCGCGGTTGCGGACAATGGCCGCCATCCAGCCGAGGGGCGCACCGCATTGGGGCCTATAGTCCCCCGCCCGTTCCCAGACGCGCAAATAGGCGTCCTGGACGACGTCCTCGGCAACGGCCTCCTCCCTTACGATACGCACGGCAATGGCAAACAGTTTCGCACTCGTGGCATCGAAAAGCGCACGGAACGCCGCGCGATCGCCAGCGGCGACGGCATTGAGCAGGCTTTCGAGGTCGCGATCGGCCACCGGTACTCCTCCACAATGCCCCCCACACGTGGAGGACGGGCCAAAGAGCGCAATCGAGGCACCCCCAAATCGGTACACGAAGAGCGGGCAAAGAAGCAAACGCACTTCTTCGCCTTGTTTGGCAGCAGGCAAAGGAACGAGCAAAATCGTTACGCAATAGGGTGATGCTCAGGGTCCGGCCTCATAGCATGCCGCGAGGTGTCGGTGCGGCGCCCGGCCTTGCGTTTGCCGGTTTCACCCCCTCACCGAGTGGCACCGCGCAATCGACTGGCATTGCGCACAGCTCATGTGTCGAGGAGACGGTCTTTGCCTCGCAACCTCGCCAATTGGCGCCGTTCGCGCTTGGTGGGGCGCCCTCGCCCTTTCTTGCGAGCGGGGCCCCCGTCGCCGAGAACGCCGGCGAGGCCCCGCGCCGGCGCCGTGCTCACCATCATGGTCAACCGCCGCCTCCGCATCCTTGAGGTGCGAGCGCCCGGCACCCGCCGCGGCCCCGCGAGTGAGGCGCAGACGCTCTATGAGGACCGTACGCCCGACGAGGCGGTGCCGGCGCCGGCGCGGGGCCTCGCCGGCGTTCTCGGCGACGGGGGCCCCGCTCGCAAGAAAGGGCGAGGGCGCCCCCCCAAGCGCGAACGGCGCCAATTGGCGAGGTTGCGAGGCAAAGACCGTCTCCTCGACAC
>WGBL01000290.1 GCA_015494375.1 Hyphomicrobiales bacterium
CCTTGAAATTCTTGATCCCCCATTCGAACAGCCGACGCGCCTCGGTGGTGCGTTCGCGCCGGCTCTTGAGGCCACTCACCACAAGCACGAGCCGGCGGCCCTTCTGCACGCCCGAGGCGACGATGCCATAGCCGGCCTCCTTGGTGTAGCCGGTCTTGAGGCCGTCGATGCCGATCTTGAGCGCCAGCAGCGGGTTGCGATTGTAAAAGCGATAGCGCTTGTAGAAAAACTTCCTTTGCGAGAAATAGCGATAATACTCGGGGTAGCTCCTTATCAGATGAATGGCGAGGAGCGCCAGCTCGCGCGCCGTCATCCGCTGGTTGGGATGCGGCAAACCCGTGGGATTGCCGAAAGTCGAGCGCTTAAGACCGATCCGGCGCGCCTCCTTTGTCATGAGGCGCGCAAACGCCTCCTCTGAACCCGCCATGCCTTCGGCAATGATGATGGCGGCGTCGTTGCCCGATTGCACGATGATGCCTTGCAGGAGGTCAGACAACTTCACCTTGGAGTTGAGCCGGGCAAACATCGACGCCGTGCCCGAGACGCCGCCCCCTGTGCGCCAGGCATGCTCGGAGACGAAAAACTCATCGTCGGGCTTGAGGCGCCCTTCCTTGAGGGCGCGAAATACGACCGCGAGTGTCATCAACTTGCTCATGCTGGCCGGCGGCATGAGCTCGTCGGCATCCTTTTGAAAGAGCACCGCGCCCGTCTCATAGTCCATCAGGATGGCGTGTTTGGCTGTCGTCTTGAATTGTTGGGCGCGTGCCGGCGGAGCGCTCGAGAGAGCCAACAGAAAAAAAGCAGACGCGATGACTGTGGCGCACATACAACGGGCGCAATTTCCGAGACCAGAAAAATTTCCAGAATCAGAAATATGCAGCTTCCGCGCCTTCATTGTTCTCTTCCCGCTCGGATTGCGCTTGCCGCCCACAGCAGATCACCCTTCCCGCTCAGAGCAAATGAGAGGCAGCAAGCGTTGCTGGGCGAGGTTGGCTTCAGGCGAAGGTTGAAGGGTAACGAATCGAGGTGAGCCAAATCAAGCGGCGCGGAGACATTGCTTGCAGGCGATGCCGCGCGCAGCCCACACCCAAGCGCTTCCTCTCGCGGCATGCCCCGCTTGGTATGGGGCGCCTCATGGCACCGGCAAATGGGCGGGGGAATCGGCGCACGGCGCACACCTTGCGATGTGAAGTGATCGGCGCCCCTCTATTGTCTTGATTGACCTGACGCGTGTCCCGATTGGCCCGACGAGCTGGCCAACCGCCGCCTGTACCAGGGTTGGCGGGCCAGGTAGGCGCGCTCGATACTGTCGTCGTTACTCAGCGGGGCGGGGCGCAGATAGCGGACATGCACCCTGGCCGTGCCGTTGCGAATGACGCCGAGGAGCTCGGCCGCGCGCTTTGAGAGATCGAGAATGCGATTGCGGGCATAGGGCCCACGGTCGTTCACACGCACGATCAGCGAGCGGCCGTTCTCAAGATTTGTCACCTTGACGAGAGAAGGCAACGGCAGCGTCCTGTGTGCGGCCGTCAGACGATACATGTCATAGATCTCGCCGTTGGCCGTGCGCTTTTTGTGAAAGCCGGGGCCATACCACGAGGCGCGCCCGACCTCGCTGTAGTCGGGCTGATGCCGCGGGCGGTACCAGCGGCCATTGACCTGATAGGGTTTGCCGATCTTGCGGTAGCCGCTCCAGGGTCGCGCGGCCCGGCCCCGGTGGCCACGAGGCGGCGCGAATGTCGCCTGCGTCGTCTGCGTCTGCCAGCTGCTTTCTGGGGCGGCCAGGTGGGCGAGCTGCTCCTCCGGTGGGCGTGACGAGCATCCCGCACCGCTTGTTGCGAGAAGCGCCAGCAGCGCAAAGGCCAGGGCCCGAATGCGTGGTGTTGCGAGCGCTTGGGGGCCGTGTGCCGCGCAATCAGACCAGCGGTTCGCTCGCGGCCCACGGACAGTGCGTTTGCGCCCTTGAAAGCAGGCATTTTTCCGGGCCCGCTTTCGAGCCGGAAGGTGGCGGTCTCCGAGGCCGCAATGGCGCGCGCCCACCACTGGCATGGCTGTTTGCCCCCCTGTTTGACGCCCTCGCTGCGGCCAGACATTCTTTTTGTTGGGCCGCACACACCCCTTGTGCGCGCATAATACTGCCAGCGGGTGTTTAGCAAACCGTAAAATGGCCATGTGAGCTGAGCCTTGGCTCCGCGCCCGGCGTGCTGCGAATCTCAGGCGCATCCCATTAGAAGCCAAGAATGGCGATTTCGTGCCTAGGGGCCGGCAGTTTGTGCCTCGGCCCGACCCGGGCGCGGCTTTGGGACTGGGAGCATCTGAAGGGCGTGGAATGACGGCGGCGCGTGAAAACGCGTGGGAATTGAGTTCAAATGGGAGAGGGGCAGCCCTTGCTGCTTGCCAGCGGGCCGCCCGAGTGATGCATGGTCTGCTCTGCCACGCGAGAAGCTGCTCAGAAAACGCGTCGGAAAGCGCGAACGGAGACAAGCTTTCAGGGCCTCAGAAGCGGCAAACGAACTCGCCCCAAGAGCTGATGAAGCAGCCGCGATTGCGATGGAAGTGGCCATGCTTGTGGAAGTGATGGCGCAGGAAGAATGGGCGGCGGCGGCAGTGCCGGTGCCAGCCGCGCCAGCGGCTCCAATGCCAGCGACAACGGCGGAAACGGCGCCAGCGATGATGCCGGCGGCCGTGAACCTTTTGCACGAGCCCCTGGTCCGGTGCCGCCTTGTCGAAGTCGAGCGTCTGGAGGCCCGTCAATGGGGCCGCTGTGGCAGGCGCCTCGGCAGCCAACATGAGAAAGCCGCCCACTGCCAGCGCCAATGCCGCGACGAGTTGCAAGAAACGCGATTTCATGGCTCTTGTCCCCTTGATTGAAGAACGGCCCGGTATACCGCACCGGGCACACCTCCCCAGTCCGACACGCTCTCCTTGACTCTGATGTTGACTCTGCGGCGATGAACCCAAAATGAACAGAATTGCTATTGCCCGAAGGCTCCATTGGCGTCGTGAGGGGGATCAGGTGCCTTGAATCGGCCATGCCCACACGCCATATCAAGCGCCTGGGAAGGCGCTCGGGGAACGCCAGTTGCTTGAAGTTTCTTGTTGCTTCATGAGGGTTTTTTCATGGGGGCATGAGGGCTTTCATGTGGGCATAAGGGCTTTGTTGTAAGGGCTTCGATCAATGTCTTTGTTGCGCAGTCCTTTGCTGTTGGGTTTCGAGGAGCTCGAGCGCATGCTGGCGCGGGTGGCCAAAGGTGCCGGCGACGGCTATCCGCCCTACAATATCGAGAGGTGTCTCGATGAAGGAGCGGGTGAGGAGGGCGCAAGCGGGCAGCGCATTCGCATTACTATTGCGGTGGCGGGCTTCACGCGCGAGCAACTGGAGATTACGCTCGAGGACAAGCAGCTTGTGATTCGCGGCCGTCAGGCCGAGACCAACGGCACCGGCGAGTTCTTGCATCGGGGCATCGCCGCCCGCCAGTTCCAGCGCACCTTCGTGCTTGCTGACGGCATTGAGGTGGCCGGCGCCGAGCTCAAGGATGGGCTATTGGTGATCGATCTGTTTCGCCCCGAGCCAGCCCACCGTGTCCGTCGCATCGAGATCGCAACACCAGGGCAGAGCGGTTGAGGCTCGCAAGGGCGATGGGTGGGCCAGGGCCATTGGCCGCAGTGGTGTGGCGCGGGCGGCCGACCGGGCGCGGTCAACGGTCAGCGGGAAACGGGCGACGGTAAACGGACGACAGGAAACGAAAAACGAAACCGGAGAAGAGGGACACGCGACAAAGCTCAAGACAAGCTCACGTAGCTCACGTGGGAGGAGAACAACGGCGCTCTGTCTGCACGCGCACCAGACGATCAGAGGACGCGTGCCGGCTGCGACAGTGGCGCGCCAAACCAGCAAGCTGGTTGGAGGTGGATCATGAACAACGACGTCAAGCAATTCGAGCACGGAGCCGTGATCAGTCTGGGTGAGCTGGCCGCACTCGGCGATGGCGAGGTTGCCTATATCCGTGAGCTCACCTCCGAGGAGGCCGAAGTGATGTTTCCGAGCATCGAAGGCATACCGTCGGGCATCAATCTGTTTACGCTCTATGCCGCCGATGGCACGCCGCTGGCGTTGACCGACAGTCTCTCGGCGGCGCTTGCGCACGCCATGGAGGACGATCTCGAGATTGCCACCGTGCATTAGGAAATGTTTTGGATAGACGGAACCATTCTGACGAAGCGGATTTGCGAAGAAGCTAGCCGAAGCTAGCCAAGGAACGCGCCGCTGTCGTCATGCCGGATGCACCGCAGCATGGAGTAAGGAAGAGGCGTGGGACGAGCCGAAGGCGAGGACAGGGACGCAATAGAGCGAATGGTGCGGTGCTGATCCGGGATCACCCCACGAACGCAATCTCGACTGCCGGCGTGCGCGGCAATTGATCCCGTGTCTGCGGGGCACCACTTCGTGCTGCAGCGCGCGGGTTGGAGGGTCGGCGCGCGCAAAACTAAGGAGCGCGCGGGTTGGAGGGTCGGCGCGCCCAAAGAAAAAATGCCGCCCGAGCGGCACAAATCGGCTCACAGGGGCCGGGCCGTTCTTCCGGTCACGTGCCGCCCCTCATCTCATCCTATCCCAATGGCGCTGGAGCAAAGGCTGCGGCGATCCGGGCCTGCTGCTCGGCGACGGCATTTGCAGGCGGGCGCGCGCCCTCCCGCTCTGGCGGCCGCATGACCCGATCCATGGCCACGATGAGCTCGTGCAAGACGATGGATTGGCGCACGAGGCTCTTGAGGCGCGCGGGCAACTGCTCAAACTTCGGATTGTGCGACGGGCGCGATATCAGCCCGAGGTCAATCTTGGCGTATAGGCGCTCGGCATGATCGGCCGTGATCTCGCCGC
>WGBL01000291.1 GCA_015494375.1 Hyphomicrobiales bacterium
CCCCAACCGCCATCACGACGGTTCCCACGAGACGCAGCGTTGGCGGTGGTGTCTCTGCCACGACCTCAAGCATCCTGTGCCCCAGATGGGGAAAGGCGGCCCACAACAGCCCCTCGATCACCAGCACCAGACCAATGGCGACAATCAACTCACGCATGCGACAGCCGATCGATAGAGCCAATCAAGTGTTCAAAGCAGCAGGGCATCAAGCCATCGAACCTTCAGGCCGTCGAGCCAACGACCCAAGGAGCAATCGGGCAAACATCAAACAAGGGAACGAGCGAGCAAACGAGCAACCGCGCCAGCAAACGGGCAAACGCGATCGCGGCCCTCGCCAGCGCGCCCGCTTGAGGCGCGCGCCGTCAACGCGGTGATTTCCGACGCAGATTCTTGCCCTCGGGATCGTTGAAATAGCGGAAGAACTCGGTGCTCGGGGTCAGCACCATGCGGGTGCCTTGCTCGAGCCCCTGCTCATAGGCCTTCATGGAGCGATAGAAGGCGAAGAACTCGGGATCACGGCCGAAGGCCTCGGCAAATATTTTATTGCGCTCGGCATCGCCCTCGCCGCGGATGATCTCGGCCTTGCGGGTGGCAGCCGCCTTGATCGTCACCACCTCGCGGTCGGCCTTGGCGCGGATGGCGTTGGCGAGCTCGGCGCCCTCCGCCCGATACTGCGCCGCCTCGCGCTGGCGCTCGGCCTGCATGCGGCGGAAGACGTTCTCCGAAATCTTTTTGGGCAGGTCGGCGCGCTTGATGCGCACATCGATCACGCGCATGCCGAAGTCCTGTGCCTCGGCATCAACGAGTGCCAGGATCTCGCGGGTGAGCGCGCGCCGCTTGACCTTGACGATGTCCTCGAGTGCGGTCTTCGAGAGCACGCGCCTCAAATTGGCGTTGAGGATATCAGACAGCCGATTACGCGCGGTCACGAGGTTGTTGACGGTCTGGAAGAAGCGCAAGGGATCGGTGATCCGGTAACGGGCGAAGGCATCGACGACGAGGCGCTTCTTGCCGAGCACGATCAGCTCCTGTGGCGGTGCGTCGAGCTCGAGCACACGCTTGTCGAAATAGACGACGTTCTGGACGAACGGCAGCTTCCACTTGAGGCCTGCGTCTTTGATCACCTTTTTGGGTTGGCCAAACTGCAGGACCATGGCCTGCTCAGTCTGGTGCACAGTAAAGAACGTGAAATAGGCGGTGATCGCCGCAAGCGCCAGGATCACGGCCAGGAACGATGTTAGAGCACGCATGGGCTGGTCCTACTTCTGTTTGGGCTTCGTCAGCTCGTTGAGCGGAAGATAGGGCACGACCCCCTGGGCTCCGGTGCTCTCGCTGTCGAGGATGATCTTGTCGGCCCGTCCAAGAACCTTCTCCATCGTCTCGAGGAAAAGCCGCTCGCGGGTGACGTCGGGCGCCTTCTTGTATTCCTCATAGACCTTCTTGAAGCGTTCGGCCTCGCCGCGTGCTTCCTCCACGACACGGTTCTTGTAGGCGATGGCCGCCTGGAGGATGCGCGCCGCCTCGCCACGCGCCTCCGGCACGACCCGGTTCTGATACGCCTCGGCCTTGCGCTGCAGGCGCTGGCGGTCCTGCTTGGCCGCCTCGACGTCGTTGAAGGCATCGATGACCTGGTCAGGGGCATCGGGCTTGCGCATCAGCACATTGACGATATGAATGCCCGCCCCATAGCTGTCGAGCGTCTGTTGCATGAGCTGCTGGACGGCGTCTTCGTTTTCCTTGAAGCGCTCGGTGAGAACGAAGTCGAGCTTGTTCTTGCCGACGACCTCACGCATGGCACTCTCGGCCACCTCCTTGACGGTATTGGCCGGGTTCTGGATGTTGAAAAGGAACTTGGCCGCATCCTTGATGCGCCACTGAACGGAGAACTGGACTTTGACGATATTGCCATCGCCCGTCAGCATCAGCGCTTCCTCGGGCACCTCGCGCACGATGGTCTGGCCGCCAAAGGGGCTTTGGCCGGAGCCGCGCATGCCCACCTCGACGGTGTTGGTGAAGTTGACCTTGGGCAGGTAGACCTGCTCGATCGGATAAGGAAGGCGGTAATTGAGACCCGGTGGCAATTGACGAACGAACTTGCCAAAGCGGGTGACGATGCCGAGCTCGTCCGGGGCCACGCGCACCGTAAAACCGAAGAATATGATGGCGGCAAGGCCGGCCAAAATAATCAGCAGCATAACCGGCTTGCTCATGCCGCCACCGGGCATGGCGCGGCGCAACCGGTCCTGCCCTTTTTTCAGGAACTCCTCGAGATCGGGCTGGTGGCTGGGGCCCCGAGCGGGCCCAGGCCCCCAGGGGCCGCCGCCCTTCCAGCCACCGCCTCCACTGCTTTGGTTGCTCCAAGGCATGTGCTCTCATCCTTTAGATCTTTAGATCAAAACGTCTGGGGGATGCTCGGCGAGCCAACTCGTCATTTTCGAGCCTGGCGAACAAGGACCCAACCCCTCTCGCAATGGTCTCGCCTCTGGGCAGCGACAAGCGCCCGCTTCTTTTTGGCTGCTGTGCACAATTGCTGTGCATATAGGACAGCTGACTACGCCCTGCAAACACACAATCACTTGCTCAGCGGCGCAATCAGTTACCCTCGGCGCGCCCGCAGCCACCCATGGGCTACTCACGCCCTGCCCCCCAAGGCCGTTTCAGCGTTGTTGGTGGCCGCCGCGATTGCCCATTCTCCGTGGCCTGTCCTCATTTTTCTGTGGTTTGCGCTCTCTGGTGTTCTGTGGCGCGGCTACTGGGCTTGCAGCTGCTTGAGACGCCCCGCCTCCCAACCGATGATGGCACGCTTGCGCGTCACACCCCAGTGATAGCCGCCAAGCCCGCCGTCCTTTCTGAGAACCCGATGGCAGGGCACGACAAACGAGATGGGATTGCGCCCCACAGCCCTACCGACGGCCCGTTGCGCGCCCGGCGCGCCAATGCGTTTCGCGATATCGGAATAGGTGACCGCGCGCCCCGGCAGCACCTCGAGGAGCGCCTGCCAGACCCGGATCTCGAAGGCGCTGCCGATGAGGACGAGGCGCAAGGGGCGCGGA
>WGBL01000292.1 GCA_015494375.1 Hyphomicrobiales bacterium
CCCAGAGGAAATGATAGCGCATGCGCCAATCCGTGGTGAGATTACCGTCCGCGAGTCGGATAGCGAATTCAATCCCGCGCCACGCACATGGCAATCCCCATGCCGCCGCCGATGCAGAGCGTGGCGAGGCCCTTCTTGGCGTCGCGCCGTTTCATCTCATGAAGGAGCGTGACCAGAACTCGCGTGCCCGAGGCGCCGATCGGATGCCCAAGGGCGATGGCGCCGCCGTTGACATTGACTTTTTCGGGGTCCCAGCCGAGGCCCTTGTTGACGGCGCACGCCTGGGCGGCGAAGGCCTCGTTGGCCTCAACGAGGTCGAGATCGTCGACGCTCCAGCCCGCGCGCTCGAGCGCCTTCTTGGCCGCCGGAATGGGCCCCGTGCCCATGATCGAGGGATCGACGCCCGCATGCGCCCATGAGACGATGCGCGCGAGTGGCTCGAGCCCGCGCCGCTCGGCCTCGCGTGCGGTCATCACAACCACGGCGGCGGCGCCATCATTGAGGCCCGAGGCGTTGCCTGCGGTCACCGAGCCGTCCTTGTCAAATACCGGGCGCAACTTGGCGACATCCTCGAGCGTGACACCCTCGCGAATGTACTCGTCCTCCTCGAAGATCGTCTCGCCGCGTCGCGATTTCACCGTCACGGGGACGATCTCTTCCTTAAAGCGCCCCGCCTTCTTGGCGGCTTCGGCCTTGTTCTGCGAGGCGACGGCGAAGCGGTCCTGCTCCTCGCGGGTGATCTGCCACTGCTTGGCGACGTTCTCGGCCGTGGTGCCCATGTGATAGCCATTGAAGGCATCCCAGAGGCCGTCCTTGATCATGGTGTCAATCACCTCGACATCGCCCATCTTGACGCCCTTGCGCAGATGTGTGCAGTGGGGCGAGAGGCTCATGTTCTCCTGCCCGCCCGCGACCATGATCTCGCCCTCGCCCTCGCGCAGTGCCTGATAGGCGAGCGCCACCGAGCGCAGCCCCGAGCCGCAAACCTGGTTGACGAGCCAGGCGGGCGTCTCGATCGAGAGCCCCGCGCCGATGGACGCCTGGCGCGCGGGGTTCTGCCCCTGGCCGGCGGTCAGCACCTGGCCCATGATCACCTCGCTCACCTCGCCTGGCTCGACGCCGGCGCGCTCGAGGGCTGCGCCGATCACCACGCGGCCGAGCTCGTGGGCGGGCGTCGTGGCGAGTGTGCCGCAGAACGAGCCGATGGCTGTGCGGGCGGCGCTGGCGATGACGATCGTTTCGCTCATGGCTGATCCTCGCTGGTTGGCGCTCAAAACTGGATTGCACTGGAAACGCTGTTGAGCAATGGAGCCTGTCCAAGGCCCGTCAGGATATGCTAATCTGTTGCAGTGCGAAAAGCGAGTTTCGTCGTATTGACAAGTTGACAAGCGGAACCGAGTTGAGACGCGGATCGGAAAGGGCGGAGCGACATTGCCAAACCGAAGCAAAGAGGGCGCGCGCGCGGGCGAGCCGGTCAAGATCAAGAAATATGCCAATCGCCGTCTCTACAACACCGAGACGAGCACTTATGTGACGCTCGACGATCTGGCCCAGATGGTGCGTGAGAAGCGCGACTTTGTCGTCCTTGACGCCAAGACGGGCGAGGATCTGACCCATAGCGTCCTCACACAGATCATCCTCGAGCAGGAGAGCAAGGGCCAGAGCCTTCTGCCCGTCAACTTCCTGCGCCAGCTCATCTGCTTTTACGGCGACAGCATGGAAAAGCTGGTGCCGAGCTATCTCGAGATGAGCCTCTCGACCCTAGCCCAGGAGCAGGAGCGCTATCGCAAGCAGATCAAGGAGGCCTTTGCCGGCACGCCCATGGAGCTGCCCATGGAGGCTTTGCAGAAACAGGCCGAGCAAAACCTCGCCATGTTCGAGCAGGCGCTCTCCATGTTTGCGCCCTTCGGGCTCGGCGGGGCCGCATGGCGCAAGGGCGCGCAGGCGGGCATGGGTGAGGGCGCGGCCGGAGCGCGCGCGCGTGCCGCGACGGAAGAGGCGGCAGACTCAGAACAGGGGACAGAGGCGCAGGCGGCTCGCAAGACAACCAGCAAAGCGGGCAGCGCCGCCGACGGGGCTCGTGATGCGGCCGCTCGCAGCGGGGACAGCGGCCGGGACAGCGGCCGGAGTGGCGACAGCGGGGAGAATGGTGACGCAATCCGCGCCTTGCAGGAGCAGCTCACAGCCATTCAGCAGCAGCTCGCGGCACTCGCCGGATCGGGGACCAAGTCGGGGAAATGATGCTCGCGCGCGCTTCGGTCGAGTTTTTGGCCAGGGCGTGCCGTGGCGTGCCCAGGTCGAAAAATAATGAGAGAGGAATAACAGCCGTGCGAGCACTCGAGGCGGCGCGCCATGACTAAGCGTATCGCACGCGTGGGAGGCACCCCCCAATCGCTCGCAATGGCTGCTTGAGGCTGCGCCCCATGACTGAGCGCCTCTATGTTCGTCCCATGTTGGCCAGCCATCCACTGGCATCCGGCTCGCCCGAGCGTGCGACCAACCCGAAGGCAAAGGGCGTTCCAGAGAGCGAAGACGAGGGCTGGGTCCTGCGTTGCCGTGTGCCCCTCGCCGGGCGGCGCGACCTGGCTTTCGAGCGCATCGAGCTGTTGTGGCGCGACGGCGAGGCTGCCTTTGGCGAAGCAGGGAACGC
>WGBL01000293.1 GCA_015494375.1 Hyphomicrobiales bacterium
GGCTTCGCCCCACACGGCCCGAGGATGACAAGGCTGTTATCTGACACCTGACACCTGGTACCTGAGTCTGGCACCTGACACGTGACACCTGACACCTGGTTCAGGCCCCGGCCCCCGGATTCGACCGTCAGCGCTCGATTGCGGCGGCGATCTTGGCGGCGTTTTCGGCCAACACGGCGTCGTCCTCAATGTCGGAGCGTGGTGGCGCCAGAGGCTCGCCAGCCTTGCGCGGCAGGACATGGAAATGGAGGTGGAAGACCACCTGGCCCGCGGCTTCCTCGTTGAATTGCTGAATGAGCACACCTTCGGCACCAAACGCCTTCATGACGGCACGGGCCACCTTTTGCACCGTCTTCATGACGGCGAGCAGCTGGTCAGGGGTGGCATCGAGAATATTGCGCGCGGGCGTCTTCGGCACGACAAGGGTATGCCCCGGCGCCCGCGGCATGATGTCGAGGAAGGCGAGCGTGTCGTCGTCCTCGTAAACCTTGTGCGCCGGCGCCTCGCCCCGCAGGATCTTGGCAAAGATGTTTTGATCATCATAGTCGATGCTCATTGTCAGGCCTCCCGGTTGGATCCTCGAAAATCTTTGCGAAACGGCAGGTAGTCGCCGAGCACCTCCTGCTCGAACGTGACATGGCGGCGCTCGCGCTCGAGAAACTCGGCCACGGCCCGCCTGAGGGCCGCGTCGCGGATATAGTGCACGCTGTAGGTTGTCGTCGGGCGATAGCCACGCGCGAGCTTGTGTTCGCCCTGGGCGCCGGCCTCGACGCGCGCGAGCCCATGGGCGATGGCATACTCGATGGCCTGATAATAGCAGACCTCGAAATGGAGGCAGTCGTGGTGCTCGAGGGCGCCCCAATAGCGGCCATAGAGCGCCTTGCCGCCGATGAGATTGAGGGCGCCCGCAATAAAGCGGCCGTTGCGGCGCGCCATGACAAGCAGAATGCGCTCGGCCAAGGCCTCGCCGAGCAGAGAGAAGAAGGCCCGGTTGAGATAGGGCCGGCCCCATTTGCGGGCGCCTGTGTCCATATAGAAGGCGAAAAAGGCGTCCCAGTGGGCTTCGGTGATCTCGCCGCCCGTAAGCTGGATGATGTCGATGCCGTTCTCGCGGGCCCGCTTGCGCTCCTTGCGGATGGTCTTGCGCTTGCGCGAGGCGAGGCGGGCCAGAAAGTCGTCGAACGAGCCGTAGCCCTCGTTGAACCAGTGGAATTGCTGGTGGCTGCGTTGCAAGAGGCCGAGGGCGCCGAGGCGCTGCCATTCGCCTTCACTCAGAAACGTGGCGTGAAAGGACGAGGCCCCCTGGCGCTCGGTCACCTCGAGGGCGGCGCGCAAGAGCATCGCCTCGCGCTGCTCGGCATCCTCACCGGCCCCCACCAGAAAGCGCCGCCCGGGCACCGGGGTGAAGGGCACCGCCGCCTGGAGCTTGGGGTAATAGCGCCCGCCCGCGCGCTCATAGGCATCGGCCCAGCCATGGTCGAAGACATACTCGCCCTGGCTGTGGCTCTTGAGGTAGCATGGCAGCGCCGCCCGCAGCCGGCCATCGCCGCCGCTGTCCTCGAGGACGATGTGCGAGGCCAGCCAGCCCGTGCCGGGCCCCACCGAGCCGCTCGCCTCGAGCGCCGCGAGGAAGGCGTGCGAGACAAACGGATCGTAGTCATGCGGGCGCGGATTGGCGAGCCTGTCCCAGGCCTTGGCGTCGACCTCCGCAATGGCGTTTACGACGCGCCCAACGGCGCTCACCTGATCAGCCATCGCCTTAGGTGCTTTCCTCTTTGCCAGCCAGAGCACATTTGGGCGCAGCCATTGGCTCGAGGCCCTCGAAAATGAATGTGTCGGCCCAGCGCGCGGCGCGCGCGCATTGCTCGGGCGTGCGCACCGTCCAGACAATCAGCGGCACGCCGAGCAGCTTTCGCCCGACAATGGGGGCAATGGCGGGCAGCCGGTCGATATCATAGCTCAGGAAGTCGGGACGCGCGACGGGCGCATAGAGCAGATGGCGAAGGGCAAGCCGCTCAAGCACGCCAAGCCCTGCACGAAGGGGCCCGCGTGTGCGACCCGCGATGAGCCCGCGCGGGATGGCGGGCGCCAGGGCGGCAAATGCCTTCACCGTTCGGGGATCGAATGACATGACAGCCAGCGGGCCTTTGTAAGGCAAAATGAGCTCTGCAATGCGCGCCTCGAAGGCCCCCTCTCCCAGCCAGTCCGACTTGACCTCGAGATAGAGGGGCGCGCGGCCGCCGACGAGCTCGAGTAGCTCGCCAAGCCCCAGAATGCGGTCGGCGGTAAGCTTCATTGAAAAGCGCTTGAGGTCGGGCGCCCCATGCGCCCGCACCGCACCCGTGCTCGTCGTCAGGCGATCGAGCTCATAGTCGTGGAACACCACCGGCTGGTCATCGGCCGCACGCTGCAAGTCGACCTCAACGGCGAAACCCCGCTCGAGCGCGCGCGCGATCGCGGTCGCCGTATTCTCAACGATGCCGCGGGAGACGTCATGGAGGCCGCGATGGGCGATGGGGCCGAGTGGCCAGTCGATCGGCGCCATGGGGGCGCACTCCTGAACCGAATTCGTGCTAATGCGCCCGCTCGGCTTCGGGGGCGACGGCAAAGAGCGCCTCGACCTCGACCGCGGCATTAAATGGCAGGCTCGCGCAACCGATGGCGGCGCGGGCATGATGGCCGCGCTCACCGAGCACATCGGCAAGCAGATCGGAGGCGCCGTTGATCACGGCCGGGTGATCGCCGAACTCGGGGGTGGCGTTGACATAGCCCACCACCCGCAGACAGCGCCGAATACGCTCGAGGTCGCCGAGGGTTGCCTTGAGCTGAGCGAGCACATTGAGGGCGGCGAGCCGGGCCGCGGCACGGCCGTCCTCGAGCGAGACCTCATCGCCGAGCTTGCCCTTGTATTGCAGGCCCTCGGCACCCATCGGCAATTGCCCTGAGACGAACACCTGGCCGTCGATCTCAAGCGCAGGCACATAATTCGCCGCCGGCGCTGCCGGAACAGGCAATGTGAGCCCCAGGCGCTGCAGGCGGGCCTCAATCGTCTCGCTCGTGGTCATGGCGTCCCCCCTCGTTAGCTGTCGATGTTGGCAATCAATGGCGTTGGCATGCGCGGTCGTGGTGTGGCTGGGTGCCGCTGTTGATGCGGGTGGCACGCTGCGAGGCTCCTCGCCAAGGTGCGCGTCTTAGTCATCATCTTGCATCATCGTGAGAATGCCGGCGGCGCCAAAGCCCTCATGGCCGCTGCCCATCGCCCCGCGCGCCGCCGGTTATCAAAACTTGACGCGACCGAGGTAACGGGCTGTGCTAACGCACTACGCCAAGGTGGGCGTTCTGACAATGCCTTGTGTGAGGCGTGCTCGAGCACGTCTCGATCGGCTGTCGATCGACCCTTGCCAAGCCCGCGATCGCGTCAAGGCCGCACGCAAAGAACCAAACTAAGACGGGAAGGGCGGTAGCGCATTGGCCAACCATAGGGCGAGATCGTTGTTTGTTCCAACACCCTCGGTTCCGGCTCCTATGGCTCCGACGTTGGCGATCGAGGCTGGCGCGGGCACGCTCCCAGCCACCCGGGCTTGGCAGCGGAGCCGACGCTTTTTCGCCCTTGTAGTTTTTGCATTGCTTTTTATCGCAGGCGGCGTGTTATTCGGGGCACTTACTCCCGCCGCTGCGGCAGGGGCGAGCACCGGAACGCGGCTCGCGCCCCACAGGGCCGTCTATGAGATCACACTGGCGCGTGCCGAGCACAGCTCCGGCATTGCCACCCTCAAGGGGCGGATGGTCTATGAACTCTCAGGCTCGGCCTGCAAGGGCTTTGTGCAGCGCTTGCGCATGGTGCTTGAGATGACCGACCGCGATGGCAAGGTGACGCTGTCGGATATCCGCTCAACGAACCGGGAGCCGGGGGATGGCAGCCGTTATGAATTCCGCATCGAAACATACGACAACGGGCGACTAAACGAAGAGACGGCCGGCACCGCCAGGAGAGGGCGCGACGGCAAAGGCGTGGTCGTTGAGCTCATGACACCGCGCATGGGCCCGATCGAGCTGCCCGGCGATGTTCTCTTTCCCATCCAGCATGCGCGCGCCATTATCGTGGCGGCAAAGGCGGGCAAGCGCTCGTTGCGCGCCAACGTCTATGACGGTTCGGAAAAAGGGCGCAAGTACTTCGATACGTTCACTTTCATCGGCCGGCCCTACCCGGCAACAAGCGCCCCCACGTTACCACGGGCGCGAGGCGCGGAGGCGCTTTCCGGACTCGCGTCATGGCCGGTTGCGATCAGCTATTATGAGCCGGCCCAGGAGCCCGATGAGGGCTTGCCGAGCTACGAGATGAGCTTTCGCTATTATGCCAATGGGGTCACGCGGCAGCTGCTTACGGACTATGGCAACTTCGCCATCCGTGGCGCCCTCAAGCAGATCGAGCTTTTGCCCGCGCCACCTTGTCGGGGATCCCCCTGAGGCTGTGATCGTTGCAATCGCTTGAGGTCGGGGCGAGGGCCGATGTGAGCAAGTGCCGATACTTGACCACCTTATTCCCCGGAGCATTGTCGGGCTTCCATAACCGCGAACATCGCTGATGTGGTCGCGCTGCCGGAACCCCCTTCCGCCTCGTCACGTGCCTGGCGAATGGCGCGGCGAGGGGGGCGGAGAAAGCGCGCGCTGAAGGAGTTTGTGGCATGGTGCCCGTTCTGAAAGTCTGAAAGGAAGTGATAGATCGCACTGGACGCATGAGCGAGACTTTTCGCGCGATTGCGCAGGGTGTCATGCCGAGAGGGTGCCTCCGGTGCCTCCAGTGAAGGAGGAATGGCCAGAATCGGTCGCGGCCGAGTGTGCGAGCGAGCGAGCAACGCAATCGGCCGGGACGATCATCATTGCGACTTGCGCCCGTGCGCGCACGTGAGCGAGCGGATGGGGCCGGATATGCACGACCCGTGGCATCGGTCTCGATGCCACGGGTCGCTTGTGGGTTTAGTGAGTTTGGGGCACGTCGGTCACTTCGACGATGCGCGGAGTCCTTTGGGAGGCATGACGCCCCTTGCGGCAGTGGCTGGGCCTCATCCAGGGCATCGCGCCATCTTGGCTCTCTGCCCCGGTTCTCTGGCCCCTTTTCTCCGCCTTCTCTGCGCCTTCGCCTGTCTTGGCGCTCTACCGTTACCGTTGCCGGCTGGCGCCGAGGCGAGGCCTTGCCGCGCCTTCCGCGGGCTGCCCATCTCCAAGGGCTGCCAGCTCAGAGGCTGCCCACGGCAGAAGGCTGCTCAGAGGGCTGCCTCGATCCACACTGGCCAGCCGTTCGTGCTGCCCATGGCTGTCGGCAGCCCCTGCATGGCGCCCTCACACCATCCCTCTGGTCCGGCAATCCGCCTTCCTATGGCCCCTTTCCAATCACATTGGCTCTACGGTTTTCACGCCACCGGATGAATGCCGCCAAACCCATTGCACGACCTGGATGTCCTCGGGGGCTTTGGGGGCTTTCTGGGACTTTTCGAGATTTCCTAAGGATCAGGGAACCCCAAAACTTCGCCACCAAACTCCCCTCCCAGAGGCCTATCCTCCGGGTTCGGCATCTCCAACCGCCCGCTCGCGGGCTTGTGCATGGGCGGAAGCCCTATGGCGGAGGTCATCCGCCACTGCGCAGATTCGCCGCCGATTCAAGGCGAGGCTCGTTCGAGCCAGGCGCAACTGAACCGAAGCACAATCCCCGCGCCTCCAAACCCAGCCCGGCAGGTGTGGTCATCCTCGCTCAAAAAGCGAGAGGATAAGCCACCCGCCATCCCACAAGCGGACGATGCCCTGTCGAACGGGTGATTGCGAAGCAAAAACACCCCTTCGCCGATCGCACTCAAGCGATGGCGCGAAAACCGTTGCTTGTTTTCGGATTGTCTGGAATTGCCGTCAGGTCAGGAACCTGGCTCCCGGTCGTGCGCGGAGCCGGTTCCTGGACGGCTCTGGACTGTCCGGCGGTGCCATTTTCCTAGACCTCCTTTCCCTGGAATGCGGAATTTATTGTGCACCCAAGGGCGGTGTTGGTCAAGCAAAACAAGAAGCGTGGGACGAGCCGGAGGCGAGGACAGGGAGATAAAAAGAGAGGCTCGGTTTTTTTGGCTGCAAATCGTAGCGAGCGTGAGATGGCGGCCCAGCGGCTCAACAGGGCGCGCCGTCGCGGAAGAGCTTGTAGGTGATGCTGTCGAGCAGCGCCTCGAAGCTCGCATCCACGATATTCGCCGAGACACCGACCGTGAACCAGCGCTCGCGCGTCTTGTTGTCGCGGCTTTCGACGAGCACGCGTGTGACCGCCTCGGTGCCGCCCGTGAGAATGCGCACCTTGTAGTCGACGAGCTCGACGTTCTCGATGTACTTCTGATAAC
>WGBL01000294.1 GCA_015494375.1 Hyphomicrobiales bacterium
CATGTCTTTCTCCTGAGCGCGACCGCCTTCGGCGGTGTGATCAAGCTCAACGCCTCGCTCTCGGGCGCTGAGGTGGGCTGTCAGGGCGAGGTGGGCTCGGCCAGTGCCATGGCCGCGGCCGGGCTTTGTGCGGCACTCGGCGGCACCAACGAGCAGATCGAGAACGCCGCCGAGATCGCGCTTGAGCACCATCTCGGAATGACCTGTGATCCGGTGGCGGGACTCGTTCAGGTGCCGTGCATCGAGCGCAACGCCATGGGGGCCGTCAAGGCGATCAATGCCGCCTCGTTGGCGCTTGCGGGCGACGGCAAGCATGTCGTCCATTTCGACACCGTCGTCGAGACCATGCGCCAGACGGGCCTTGATATGCGATCGAAATACAAGGAGACGAGCCAGGGCGGCCTTGCTGTCACCGTCGTCGAGTGTTGAGCCCCATGAGCCTCGTGAGCATTGTACGACTTATGAGCATTCGCGAACCTTGTGAGGCTTGGGAGCTTCGAGAGAGGTGGGGCCTGTCGGGCGCTTCGCCGGGCACCGGGGATGGCTCCAGCGCTAGTCGCCCTGCATGTGAGCCACCCGTAGCGGGGCGCCACCCAAAAGCGGAGCGACACCTGAAGCGGAGAGATACCTGAGGCAGAGAGAATTGTGTGGCCTCCGGGAGTTTGCGGCCTAAGCCTTCATGCGCTTGGCCTCGGGGTCGTACATGGGCCGCAGGCTTGCGCGCGCCCCAATGCGCTCTCCCGCCACCTCGATCTCATAGGCCGAGCCGAGCACGTCGCCGGCGCTCTCTCCAGCCTCGCAATCCACATAGCCGAGGCCCATCGCCGCGCCCAAATAGTGGCCATAGGCGCCCGAGGTGATATAGCCCGCAAGCTTGCCGTCGCGATAAATCGGCTCGTGGTGATAGAGCATCGGCTCGGGGTCCGCGAGCTTGAATTGCAAGAGCCGTTTTTCGAGCCCCGCCTCCTTTTTCGCGAGCACCGCCTCGCGGCCGATGAAGTCGCCATATTTGGAGGGCGCTTTGTCGGCCTTGACGGCAAAGCCAAGCCCCGCCTCGAGCACATGGTCTTTGGGTGTGATGTCGTGGCCGAGGTGGCGAAACGCCTTCTCCATCCGGCACGAGTCGAGGACGTGGAGGCCGCATGGCTTGAGCCCCATGGCCGCGCCCGCCTCCCAAAGCGCCTCGAAGACATGGGCCGCCATGTCGGCCGTGACATAAAGCTCCCAGCCGAGCTCGCCCACATAGGAGATGCGGTGCGCACGCACGAGCGCCATGGCGAACTCGATCTCTTGCGCGGTGGCGAAGGGGAAAGCCTCGTTCGAGAGATCGGCCGGCGTGAGCTTTGCGAGGAGCTCACGCGCGCGTGGCCCCATGACCGGGATCACGCATTCCATGGCCGTTACATCGAGGGCGACGGCCCGGGCGCCATCAGGCGTGTTGCGCGCGAGCCAGTGGAGATCCTTGACCACGCTCGTCGAGGGCACAACGAGGAGGAACGCCTCGTCCGAGAGCCGCGTGACGGTGAGGTCCGACTCGATGCCCCCCTTTTCGTTGAGCCACTGCGTATAGACGATGCGGCCGGGCGCGACCGCAACATCGTTGGCGCAGATCCTTTGCAGGACGTCCTCGGCATCCGGGCCCTCGATGCGGATTTTCCCGAACGACGTCATGTCGAAAAAGCCGACGCCCTCGCGGATCGCCATATGCTCGGCGCGGGCGTAGTCGAACCAGTTCTGCCGGCCCCACGAGTACGCATAGCGCGCCGGCTTTCCCGCCGCCCGCGCCTCCTCGGGCAAGAACCAGTTGGGCCGCTCCCACCCCGCCACCTCGCCAAAGCAGGCGCCAAGCGCCGCCATCTTGTCGTGGAGCGGCGAGCGGCGCACGCCGCGTGCCGATTCGAACTGGCGGTAGGGGAAATGGTCGGCATAAAGAAGCCCGAGCGTCTCCTCGACGCGGGCGACGAGATAGCGCTTGTTGTTCTGGAACCCCTGCATGCGACGAATGTCGACATCGGTAAGGTCGAACGGCATCCCGCCGCCGTCGATCCATTCGGCGAGCGCCTTGCCCGCGCCGCCACTCGAAACGATGCCGATCGAATTGTAGCCGCAAAGGAGATAAAATCGATCGAGCTCGGGGGCCTCGCCCATGAGCCAGCGACCATCGGGGGTAAAGCTTTCGGGACCATTGAAGAAGGTTTGGATCCCGGCCGTCTCGAGAATGGGCAGACGCCTTATGGCCTTCTCGAGAATGGGTGCGAAATGCTCCACGTCCTCGGGGAGCTGGCCAAACGCGAAATCCTCGGGGATGCCGTCAACGGCCCAGGGCTTGGCCTTGGGCTCGAAGGCGCCGAGCAGGATCTTGCCGGCGTCCTCCTTGTAATAGGCGCACTCCTCTTGTGCCCTCAGCACCGGCAGGTTGCGCGGCAGCCCTTCGATCGGCTCGGTGACGATATAGAAATGCTCGCAGGCCTGGAGCGGCACCTTGACGCCCGCCATGAGCCCCACCTCGCGCCCCCAGAGTCCGGCGCAATTGACCACCACCTCGGCCCTGATCTCGCCCCTGCTCGTCACCACCCCCCTGACCCGGCGCCTGTCGCGCAAGATGCCCGTCACCTTGACGCCTTCGTGGATGGCGACCCCGCCGAGCCGCGCCCCCTTGGCGAGCGCCAACGCCACATTGGCCGGGTCCGCCTGACCGTCGGTGGGGATGAACATGCCGAGCTCGAGGTCGTCAATGTTAAGGAGGGGATATTTCTCTCGGCATTCAGAAGGCGAGATGATGTGCGCCTCGAGCCCGTTCATGCGCACCGACGAGGCGAGGCGCCTTAGCTCCTGGGCGCGCTCCTTGCTGATGGCGAGCAGGAGCGAGCCATGGCGCTTGAGGCCCGTCTCGACGCCGGTCTCCTCGGGCAGCGCATCATAGAGCGAGGCCGAATACATCGCCAGGCGCTGCTGGGTGGGGCTCGGCCGCCCCTGGCCGATGAGCCCCGCGGCATGCCAGGTGGTGCCGCAAGTGAGTTGCTTGCGCTCAAGCAGCACGATGTCGCGCCAGCCGAGCTTGGCGAGATGGTAGGCCACCGAGCAACCGGCCACCCCGCCACCGATGATCACACAACGCGCCTCTTTGGGAAGGGGAGGCTCGTTTGCCATGGCACACCCCCTTTCGGGTGACAGATCTCAGGCCGTCTCCCCGGCAAGCGTCTCGCGCAAGATGCGCACCATCTCGTCGATCTCATCGCGGCCCGCGACAAGGGGCGGCGCAAGCACCCCGCTGTCGCCCGTGAACTTGACATGAAGCCCGTTCCAGAAGAGCTTTTTCTGCATCGCGGTGCCGCGTCTGCCGGGCGCCCCGTCGGGCTTCAGGTCAAAGCCCGCAAAGAGGCCGAACCCGCGAATGTCGGTGATCAGCTCAATGTCGGCGAGGGCGAAGACCTGGTCGAGAAAATACGCCGACAGCTCGCGCGCATGCGCAAATGTGTTTTCCCTTTCATAGATCGCGAGTGTCGCCAGCCCGGCCGCACACGCCGCGGGATGGCCCGAGTAGGTGTAGCCATGGAAAAACTCGATGGCGCCCTCGGGCGCGGCCTCGACGATGGTCTCATAGATCTCGTCCTTGACCGCCACCGCACCCATGGGCTGGGCGCCATTGGTGAGCGCCTTGGCCATGGTGATGATGTCGGGGGTGACGCCAAACGCCTGGGCGGCGAACGGGGCGCCGAGGCGGCCGAAGCCGCAAATCACCTCATCGAAGACCAAGAGAATGCCATGCTCATCGCAGATCTCGCGCAGCCGCTCGAGATAGCCCTCGGGCGGCACCAGGCAGCCGGTCGAGCCCGCGATCGGCTCGACGAAGACGGCGGCAATGGTCTGGCCGCCATAGGTCTGGCAAAAGCGCGCGAGATCATCGGCGAGCTCGACGCCGCCGTGCTTGCCCTGGCCGCGGGCATAGCGGTTCTCGGGGAGCCAGGTGTGGCGCATAGTGAGCACCCAGGGCATGGTGACGGGAAACGTCTCGCGGTTCTTGACCATGCCCGAGAGCGACACACCGCCGATGTTGACACCATGATAGGCGCGCTCGCGCGAGACGAACCGCAATCGCGCGCCTTCGCCCCGGGCCTGGTGATAGGCCATGGCGATCTTGAGGGCGGTGTCGACCGATTCCGAGCCCGAGTTTGTGAAAAAGACGTGATTGAGCCCTTGTGGCGTGAGCTTGCTCACCTCGCGCGCGAGCGCAAACGAGCCCGGATGGCCGAGCTGGAACGGCGGCACATAGTCGTTGGTCCGCAACTGCTCATGGACGGCCTCGGCAATCTCGGACCGGCCATGGCCGAGTGCGACATTGAAAAGCGAAGATGAGCCGTCGAGAACCTTGCCCCCCTTGTGGTCCCAAAAATAGCAGCCCTCGCCCCTGACCACGAGGCGGGGGTTCTCCTTGAAGTCGCGATTGCCGGTAAACGGCATCCAGTGCTCTTCAAGCGAGTTCGGCACCGCGGTTGCGGCAGTCATGGCCATGGCGTTTCCTCCTCATCGTCGCCGTTGCTCATCGTCGCCCTTGGTCGCCCTTGGTTTGGTCGCCCTTGCGTCGCCGCGCCACCGCAATGGCGCCGCGCCCTGTGTGGTGCTCTGACGGCGGCCTTTTCAGACCTCTTGGCGCTTGTCTCTTTCCAGTTCGGACGTTAGCCTTCCAACTGGCACCAATCCAGTGCCAAACGTCGGGGCTGTCTGGAGCCAGAATGCCAGCGCAGCGAAAGACGGCGGCATCATCGCTCTTTGAGGCGTTAAGACGACGTCAACCTTGGCTGACTTGCCTGAGACCAGAGTCGTTGGCCATGCGCGACCTGCTTTTTCCATTGCATCGGGCGGAAAAAAAGGGGCTGCAGACCCAGCTCCGCGAGCAGCTCGTCTCCGCCATTCTGGCCGGGCAGATTCCGCCGCGCGAGCGCCTGCCCTCGAGCCGCCGGCTCGCCAAGATCCTCGGCGTCTCCCGCAACACCGTCACACTCACCTATCAGAGCCTCATCGACGATGGTTTCCTCGTGGCGCGTGAACGGAGTGGCTATTTCGTCAACGAGCGCGTTCTCGATGGCCGCATCAAGACAACCGAGCCACCCGCTAAGGGCCATATCGACTGGTCAGAGCGGTTCCGCGTCCGCCCGAGCCGCCAGGCCAACATCAACAAACCCCCCGACTGGGCCCACTATCCCTATCCTTTCATCTATGGCCAGGTGGACCAGAAGCTCTTTCCGGTCTCGGAATGGCGGGACTGCTCGCGCCGCGCCCATGGCCGGCAATGGCTCGATCGCTGGACGGCCGATCACTACACCTCGGACGATCCGATGCTGATCGAGCAGATCCGCACGCGCCTTCTGCCGAGGCGCGGCATTCGTGCACGCGAGGACGAGATCTTGGTCACCATCGGCGCCCAGCAGGCGCTCTATCTGCTGGCGGCGCTTCTCGTCTCGCCGGAGACGCGGGTGGCGCTCGAGGAGCCGGGCTACCCCGATGTGCGCAACATCTTCGGGCTCAAGACGGCACACCTCGTGGCGCTTCCTGTGGATGACGAGGGGGCCATGCCCGATGAGCGGCTCCGTGGCTGTCGCCTCGTCTATGTCACGCCGAGCCACCAGTTTCCGACGGCCGTCACCATGTCGGCCGAGCGGCGGCGAAAGCTGCTCGAGCTTGCCGCCCGTTTGGACTTCATCATCATCGAAGATGACTACGAGCCCGAGAGCAATTTCGTCTCCGCGCCGACGCCCGCCCTCAAGGCCAGCGACGCCCATGGCCGTGTGGTCTATGTCGGCAGCCTTTCAAAGACACTCTTTCCCGGCCTGCGGCTCGGCTATGTCGTCGCGGATGCCGAGCTGATTGGCGAGCTGCGGGCGCTGCGGCGCCTGATGGTGCGCCATCCGCCCAATATCGAGCAGCGCACGGCGGCGCTCTTCCTGGCGCTCGGCCACCACGACGCTCTGCTCATGCGCCTGCGCCGGGCCTATAGCGCCCGCTGGCACGAGATCCGCAGCGCCTTGGCCAAGCATATGCCGCACGTCACATGCTGGAAGAGCACCGGCGGCTCGGCGGTCTGGCTCGAGGGGCCGCAGGGGCTCGATTGCAACCGCCTTGCGCGCCAGGCACTGGCGCAAGGTGTGGTCATCGAGCCCGGCGACATCCATTTCGCTACTCGTCCCGCACCCAGCCACTGCTTTCGATTGGGCTTTTCCTCGATCGAGACCGAGCGCATCGAGGAAGGCATCCGGCGGATCGCCGGGCTGGCCGAGACGCTCACATGACGGGCTTAGACCGGTGCGGCTGGACGAAGCTGTCAACAACTCGCTTCCGGCTACCCATGTCAAAGGCGATCAGGAGCTTGTCGCCATCGACCTCGAGGATGGTGCCCTCGCCGAACTTCTGGTGCACCACCCGTTCGCCCGCACCATAGCGTGTGCCGCGCGCGTCCTGTCGCGCCACCACCTCGCCCTCGATGGTGCGTCCGCCCTCGATGGTGCGCCCGCCCCGGTGGCGCCGGCTGTGTGCGCCCGTGCTCGCGCGCGCTTGCGATTGCCGTGATGCGCCGTCCATGTCGCCGTGGCGCTGCCCCGCGCCGTTGGGGCCCGCATTGCCGCCCTGCCTTCCATCGCCGCCCTGCCTCGCATGGCCGCCCCGTCGCGCAGCGCCCTCGCCGGCGCCCGCAACCCACTCGAAAGCAAAATCACCCAACCCGCTCGGTGTCGCTGTCGTTGCGATCCTCTCGACATGCGCCTCGGGCAGCTCGTCGAGAAAACGTGAGGCGATGGCCGTCTGCCAGAGGCCGTGGATGCGGCGGTTCTGGACATGGCTCACATGGGCGCGGCGCTTGGCGCGGGTGAGCCCCACATAGGCGAGCCGCCGCTCCTCCTCGAGCCCCGCGAAGCCGCTTTCATCGAGCGCCTTCTGGTGCGGGAAAAGCCCCTCCTCCCAGCCGGGGAGGAATACGGTCTCGAACTCGAGCCCCTTGGCGGCATGGAGCGTCATCAGGCTTACGCGATCACCGTCGCCATCGGCCTCGGCATCCATGACGAGCGCAACATGCTCGAGGAAATCGGCGAGGCTGTCGAAGGCGGCGACAAAACGCACGAGCTCCTTGAGGTTCTCGAGCCGCGCATGGGCCTGGGGGCTCTTGTCCTTCTGCCACATGGCTGTGAGGCCCGATTCGTCGAGCACCACCTCGGCCAGCTCGCTCGGCGCCATGGTCTCGATCTGCCCCCGCCAGCGATCGAAACTTTCGATGAGACCGCGGAGTGAGGCCCGCTGCTTGGGGCCGAGCTCGTCGGTCTCGATGAGCTCACGGGCCGCCATGAACAGCGAAAGCCCGCGGGCGCGGGCATGGGCGGAGATCTTTTGCACGCTTGCCTGGCCAAGGCCACGCTTCGGCGTGTTCACGATGCGCTCGAACTTGAGGTCGTTGGCGGGGTTCACCGTCACATCGAGATAAGCGATGGCATCGCGGATCTCGGCGCGCTCATAAAAGCGGGGTCCGCCGATCACCCGATAGGGCAGCCCGAGCGTCACAAAACGGTCCTCGAAGGCGCGCATCTGAAACGACGCCCGCACGAGAATCGCCATATCGTTGTAGGCATGCCCGGCCCGGGCCAGCGCCTCGATGGCGTCGGCCACCCCGCGCGCCTCGGCCTCGTCGTCCCAAAAGCTTTCGACGCGCACCCGCTCGCCATCGCCGATGTCGGTGAAAAGTGTCTTGCCGTGCCGCGCCCGGTTGTGGGCGATGAGGCCCGAGGCGGCGCCAAGAATATGGCCCGTTGAGCGATAGTTCTGCTCGACGCGGAAGACTTGGGCGCCCGGAAAATCCTTCTCGAAGCGGAGGATGTTGTCGACCTCGGCGCCGCGCCAGCCATAGATCGACTGGTCATCGTCGCCGACACAGGCGATGTTGCCCCCGCCCTGGGCCAGGAGCCGCAGGAGCAGGTATTGGGCGACGTTCGTGTCCTGGTACTCGTCGACGAGGAGATAGCGATAGCGCGCCTGATAGCGCGCGAGAAGATCGGGGTTTTCTTGAAAGAGCCGCAGCACCTCGAGCAGGAGATCGCCGAAATCGGCGGCATTGAGCTCCTTGAGGCGCGCCTGATAGGCGGCATAGAGCTCGGCGCCGCGGCCGTCGGCGAATTGCGCAGCCTCGATCTCGGGCACCTTGGCGGGCACCAGGCCACGGTTCTTCCAGCCGTCGATGAGCGCGGCCAACTGGCGCGCCGGCCAGCGTTTGGCATCAAGCCGTTCGGCCTCGATGAGTTGCTTGAGCAGCCGGATCTGGTCGTCGGTGTCGAGGATCGTAAAGCCGGGCTTCAAGCCGACCAGCTCGCCATGCCGGCGCAACAGCTTGACACCGATGGCATGGAAGGTGCCGAGCCAGGTCATGCCCTCGGCAAGGGCCGGGCCGATGAGCGCCGCGACGCGCTCCTTCATCTCGCGCGCGGCCTTGTTAGTGAAGGTGACGGCAAGGATCTCCCACGGCCGCGCCCGGCCGGTTGCGAGAATATGCGCAATGCGGGTGGTGAGCACCCGGGTCTTGCCGGTGCCGGCGCCCGCAAGCACGAGCACCGGGCCCTCGAGCGCCTCGACGGCGGCCCGCTGCGCCGGGTTGAGCTCGGCGAGATAGGTGGGCTCGGCCGGTGCTCGGGGCAGCGATGCGGCCGGCGCTCCGTCCTGTGCTTCGGCCGGCGAGGCAGACGGCGGTGCGGGCGCTGCCAGGGCGCGAGAGACGGGCGACACGCCAGTGGCGGGCTCTCTATCGGCGGTTCTGCGAGATTTACGATTCGATGCCATGGCGCCACTTATAGCACGCCCCACAGCCCTTTTCCGTGGCAGTGCCACGTGTCCACAATTCTCGTTTCGGTTTGACGGTTTTCCAATTTACCGATTTGGCGTTTGGCGTTTGCCGTTATGTCAGTTGGCCGGTTGTTCGTGCGCCGCCACGAGGCCAGCAGACCCGTGCCGTGCGGGCGTCTCGGCGAAGGTGATCTCAACCGCAAGCCCCCCCAACTCGGATCGACCGAGCGCCAGCACGCCCCCCAGCGCATCGACAATGTCACGGACAATCGCAAGCCCGAGGCCGCTGCCATCGACCTGGCGATCGAGCCGCCCACCACGCTCGAGTATGAGCGCGATCTCCGCCTCATCGACGCCGGGCCCGTCGTCCGCAATCCGCACCAGCGTGCCTCCCCCGGGCCGTCCTCCCCCGGGCCGTTCCTCCGCTTCGATCAGAACCTTGCTCTTTGCCCACTTGCGGGCGTTGTCGAAAATGTTGCCTAGAAGCTCGGTGAGCAACAGCTCATCGACCGGCACCCGCAGACCGGGCGGAATCCGGCATTGCCAGTCGATGGTGTCCCCCCGCGGCAGCTTCATCATGGTTCGCAAGAGCGAGCGAGCGACCGAGCCGAGATCGCTTACCCCTTGCGCGCCTGAGCGTGTTCTGGCCTGGGCAACCACGAGCTCGCGCTCGACATGCCGGCGCATGGTCTCGGTGAGCGCCTCGAGCTCGGCGGCGCTCGCCGCATCGCCCTTTTCGCGCAACTCGTCGGCGATCGTCGCCATGGCCGTGAGCGGGGTTTTGAGCCCATGAGCAAGGTCGCCGGCGCGACGCTCCGCATCGGCGATTGTCCGCTCCTGATAGTCGAGCAGGCTGTTGAGGTCTCTGACGAGCGGCTCCAGCTCGCTCGGAAAGGGGCCCGAAAGCCGCCGCGCCTTGCCCGCACGCATCCGGTTGAGGCGCTCGCGCAAGACGCCGAGGGGGCCGAGCCCCACCGAGATGGCGAGGCCGAATGCCGCCATGAGCGCAAACCCAAGTAGCGTCAAGCCGACGACCAGATCCCTTCGAAAGGCGCGGACGGCGGTGGCGATCTCGGCCCTGTCAATGGCAGTGATGAGCTCGATCTCATAGGCCTTGCCTCCGCGTTTGACCCTCACCAGGCGTTCGGCCACAAGCAAATCCTCGCCCCTGGGGCCCGTGATGCGATGCTGGTGCTGCCCGGCTTCTGAGCGGCGGAACTGACTTGCCGGCAGCGCCAGACTGTTGTCCCAGAGCGAGCGCGATTTGAAAACTATCTTCTCGTCCTTCTCGACCTGCCAATAGAGCCCGCTCAGCGGCTGGTCGTAGCGCTGGTCGTCCGGCTCGCGGCTGAGCGAGAGCAGGCCGTTGTCTGCAACCTGGAGTCCCGCCAGCAGCTGGCGGATATCGTCGCGCAGCTCGCGCACCACCCGGCGCTCGACATGGCGCTCGAACAACACGAGCAGCCCAAAGCCGGCCGCGCCCAGCGCCAGCACGATCGTGAGCGCGCCGGCCACGAGCAGTCGCAATCTGAGTGAGCGGAGCATCTTGGGCTTTGAGGGCTCAGCGGTCCTTCCCGGGCTTTGGGTGCTCAGTGGTCTTTGGCTCGCTCTGGCTCGCCGGCGTCATCCGGCCTGTCCTCTGGCACGATGTAGCCGAAGCCCCGCCGTGTCTTGATGACATCTGCACCGAGCTTCTTGCGCACGCGCGCAACAAGCACCTCGATGGCGTTGCTATCGCGTTCAAAATCCTGGGCATAGATGTGCTCGGTCAGCTCATGCTGGCTTACCACGCGCCCCTTGTTGTGAACGAGATAGCTGATGAGGCGGTATTCGAGCGGGCTGAGATCAACGGCGATGCCATCGACGCTCACCAGCATTTGGCGTGTATCAACCGTTACGGGGCCCACCTCGAGCACGGGTTGCGAATGCCCCGCCGAGCGCCGCAAGAGCGCCCTCAGTCGCGCCTTCAACTCCTCGATCTGAAAGGGCTTGGGCAAATAGTCATCGGCGCCCGCGTCCATGCCTTCGACCCGCTCCTTCCAGCTGCCGCGCGCGGTAAGGATGAGAACAGGACAGTGGCAGCCCCCCTCGCGCCAACGCTTGAGCACCTGAAGGCCGTCCATCCGCGGCAGACCAAGGTCGAGGATGATGGCATCGTAGTCCTCGGTATCGCCCTTGAACCAGGCCTCCTCGCCATCGCTCGCCCGCTCGACGATATAGCCCGAGGCAGCGAGCGCCCGCTCGATGCGGCGGGCGATGGTATCATCGTCCTCGACCACGAGAATACGCACTAATCGTCCCCCTCGACCTTAACGATCTCGGCGGTGCGGGCATCGACATAGATTTCCAGATACTCCTCGGCAGGCGTGACGAGCTTGATCTCATACATTTTCGCCTCGCCCTTGTCCTCGAACTCGACCCCGACGATCTCACCTTCGAACCGCTTTCTCACAGTGGCCAGGATATCGCGCAGGGGCAAGACGTCCCCCTTTTCGCGGGCTTGGGTCGCTCGCTCATAGTCATAGTGCCCCGGCTGGCCGTCGTGGCCCTCATAGTGGCGGCGGTGTGTTCTATTGCGGCCCCGCCGCCCCTTGCTGCGATCCCTCCGCGCTTTGCTGCGGTCGCGGTCCCGGCGGCCGCTGCGGCCGCGCTTGGCAGCCGCGGGCTCGGCCGAGAGCGCGGCAACGAGGCCTGCTCCGAGGAGCTGTATGAGCAAACGGCGATTCACGGTCGCGGCTTTCGCTGGTCCGGATGTCTCTTGGATGTCTAATGGATGTCTAAGGACGACAGCACGGCTTGAGCTGAGCCTAACGGATGATGGATTACAAACCGCTGACAGCGAAATGACCGATCGCTTACCAGGCCGCTCAGCGTTTTGTCATCGCCGATCCGCTAACACGCCGCCATCGGTGAACGACAACCGAAAAACGATCAGAGAAAAATGATCAGAAAATGATCAGAAAGGAGTAAATGATCATGTCGCGGATCAAGATGACGGCAACCGTTCTGGGCGCACTATTGCTGGCGAGCGCGACGGCCTTGCCGACGATGGCGAGCCCCGACGATGCCCGTTGCGGCGCCAGTGCTGCGGGGGCCTGGAAGTCGACCGACGAGGTGCGTGCGGCCATGGAAGCGAAGGGCTATCGCGTGCGCCGCATCGAGGAGGAGCATGGCTGCTATGAAGCTTATGCGTTCGACAAGGACGGGCGGCGCTATGAGCTCTATATCCATCCGGTGACCCTCGAGGTGGTTCGGGTCAAGAGGAAGTCGTAATGAACAATCAGAGCATCGCTTCATCGGAGTCATTGGAGGTCGGCGGCGCTGAGCCGCCGGCCACCATCCGGGTCTGGGACCCGCTCGTGCGCCTCTTTCATTGGAGCCTGGTCTCCTCTTATCTGATCGCGTGGCTTACGGCCGACGAATGGGACCAGGCCCACGAGCTCGCGGGCTATGTTGTTCTCGGCCTTCTCGGCTTTCGTATCATCTGGGGCCTTGTGGGCACGCGACATGCCCGCTTCAGCGACTTTGTCCGTCCGCCGCGTGTGGTGCTCGGCTATTTGCGCGACATGATGCGCGGGCGCGCCAGGCGCTATATCGGGCACAACCCGGCGGGGGGCGCGATGATCGTGGCGCTCATTCTCGCCGTCGGAGCAACAAGCATCACCGGCTGGATGATGACACTCGACCGCTTCTGGGGCTATGAGTGGGTCGAGGAGCTCCATGAGGCCGCAGCCAATCTCTCGCTGCTCCTCGTTGGGGGCCACATACTGGGGGTTGTCGTCTCGAGCTGGGCCCATGGTGAGAATCTGGTCAAGGCCATGATCACGGGCCGTAAAAGGCCTTAGCGCCGGTCGGGCAGCGGCCTTCTTAGCCTGTTAGCCTGTGGTCGCATGTGATCGCTGGCTAGCCTCCCTTGGCCGCGATCGCTTGTGGTCCACGCTCGGCTCTCGGGCCACGGCAAGGAGCATCGGTCGTGGAGTGGCGCGACGAAGGGATCGTTCTCTCTGTCAGGCCCCATGGCGAGACGAGCGCCATCGTCGAGCTGCTCACGCGCGCCCACGGCCGCCATGCGGGCCTCGTGCGTGGCGGCCGCTCGCGCCGCCAGCGCCCCACGCTGCAAACGGGCAACCATGTCGAAGCGGTTTGGAAGGCGCGCCTTGCCGAGCACCTCGGCAACATGACGGTCGAGCTGCGCGCGGCCCATGCCGCCACGGCGATGGCCGAGCCGAAGGCGCTGGCCGCGCTCATGTCGCTTTGCGCGCTTGCGCGGCTGCTGCCCGAACGCGATCCCCACCCGAGCCTGTTCGAGGTCACGCTCTTTGTGCTGTCCTATCTCGCGGAGCCCGAGGTCTGGCCGGCGCTTTATGTGCGCTGGGAGTTGGCGCTGCTCGAGGAGCTCGGCTTCGGTCTCGATCTTGAGCGCTGCGCGGCAACGGGCGATCGCGAGGGGCTCGTCTATGTCTCACCGAAATCGGGCCGCGCGGTGAGCCGTTCGGCGGGGGCGCCCTATGCCGAAAAGCTGCTGATCTTGCCACGCTTTTTGCGCCCCGGTCACCGCGGCCCCGTCGCGGCGGAAGACGTGCGCCAGGGGCTTGTGCTTACGGGCCATTTTCTCAAAGCGCGCGTTCTCGGGCCGCGGGAGTTGGCACCGCCCGAACCCCGCCATCGTCTCTTGAGCTACTTCTGAGCTATTTCACGCCTGATTGAGCCCCTGAGCCCGCGGCCGCGCGGTTCCATTCGTCGACCACGATTTAGTGGGGGGCTCAGCAGCCTTGCCCATCACGGCCCATCACGGCCCATGACGCGACGGCGCGGCCTATTCCGCGCCCACCTCGAGCTTGGCGCGCAACAGCTCATTGACGGCTTGGGGGTTGGCCTTGCCGCCCGTCGCCCGCATCACTTGCCCGACGAACCAGCCGAGCGTCTTGGGCTTGGTTTTCACCTGCTGGACCTGGGCTGGGTTGTCGGCGATCACCTGATCGACGATCGCTTCGAGCGCGCCCTTGTCGCTCATTTGCTCGAGCCCACGCTCCTTGACGATGGCGCGCGGTGCACCGCCCTCGGCGACGACAATCTCGAGCACCTCCTTGGCGATCTTGCCGGAGATGACCCCTTCGGTGATGAGATCGATGAGCTCGCCGAGCTGCTCGGGTGAGACACCGACCTCGGGGATCGCCACCCCCTTGGCGTTGGCGTGGGCCGCCAAGTCGCCCATCACCCAGTTGGCCGCAAGCTTCGGGTCGCGCCCTTGCGCGACCGCCTCGAAATAGTCGGCGCTTGCCCGCGAGGCGACAAGAACGCCCGCGTCATAGGCGGAGAGGCCATACTCCGACATAAACCGCGCCTTCTTCTCGTCGGGAAGCTCCGGCAGCTCGGCAGCCAGCTTGGCGACATAATCCTCGCTCAATTCAAGCGGCAGCAAGTCGGGGCACGGGAAATAGCGATAGTCATGCGCCTCCTCCTTCGTGCGCATGGCGCGCGTCCTGCCGCTCCTGGGGTCAAAGAGCCGTGTTTCCTGCTCGATCACCCCCCCGTCCTCGAGAATGGCGATCTGACGCCGCGCCTCATGCTCGATCGCTTGGCCGATAAAGCGGATGGAATTGACATTCTTCACCTCGCAGCGGGTGCCGAACTCCTCTCCCGGCCGCCGCACGGATATGTTGATATCGGCACGGAGGCTGCCCTCCTCCATATTGCCGTCACAGGTGCCGAGATAGCGCAGGATCGTGCGCAACTTGGCGACATAGGCCTTGGCCTCCTCGGCCGAGCGCATGTCGGGCTTGGAGACGATCTCCATGAGCGCCACACCGGCGCGGTTGAGATCGACATAGGAATAGTCGGGGTGGCGATCGTGGATGCTCTTGCCCGCATCCTGCTCGAGATGGAGCCGCTCGATCCCAACCTCGACCGTCTTGCCGCCGGGCATGTCGAGCACCACCACCCCTTCGCCAACAATGGGCTGGTCGTATTGCGAGATCTGGTAGCCCTGCGGCAGGTCGGGGTAGAAATAGTTCTTGCGGGCAAAGACGCTTGTGAGGTTGATCTTGGCCTTGAGGCCGAGGCCCGTGCGCACCGCCTGGGCCACGCAATGGGCGTTGATGATGGGCAGCATGCCCGGCATGGCGGCATCGACCAGGCTGACATGGCTGTTGGGCGCCCCGCCATAGGCGGCGGATGCGCCGGAGAAGAGCTTGGCCTCAGACGTCACCTGGGCATGGACTTCCATGCCGATGACGACCTCCCAGTCGCCGGTCGCTCCTTTGATCAGGTTTTCCGGGCTCGCGGCCCGCACGCGCTCTTGCATGGTCTTTTGGTGGTCAATTTTTTTTTCATCTCTAGGTTTTGTTGGGTCCGTGCGTCTCAGGCGCCCCTGGCTTGCATTTGCGTACCACACGGGCACCCCTCATTACACCCTCCAATGCCGTACACCCCTCAATGCCGTGTTTGAAGGTGCGCACACCCTCATAGAGACCACGTAGTACGGCGTGGTGAAGCCAATATAGGTTGATGGGTGGTCTCAGGATAAAGCACAAAGCGTGAGATGTGCTTTCCTCTGCAGCAGCCGTTGAGACCCTATAGCCTTTGCTAGAACCATTTCCAAGGTGCCATCGCCGCTCTACGGTAGATCTTAAGGACTGGCCCCCTCGTTCGTGCAGCTATAGATTGGCAGGAGAAGAGCCGCAATGAACAAGCGCTGGCAGCCTGGCCGCGAGAGCGTGGCCCTTAGCGCGACGGCAGGAAACAATCAGGGGCAGACGAAGAATGCGTAGATTGTTGAAATGGTTGCTCGGAGCGCTGGCCATTCTTGCGGGCCTCGCAGTGGTGGGAACGGGTGCTGCTTACTACTACCTCAAGGGCAGTGTGCCCCCGGCCAACGGTGAGCTGCGGATCGCAGGGCTCGGTGCTCCGGTCAAGATTGTTTATGACGCTCATGGCGTACCGCACATTATCGCCGAAACCTTGCGCGACGCAGCCATGGGCCAGGGCTTCGTTCACGCCCGAGATCGTTTGTGGCAGATGGAAATGTTCCGTATCGCCGGAGAAGGGAGGCTGTCGGAAATTTTCGGCGAGAAGACGATCGCCACCGACATCTACATGCGCACCATCGACATAGCGGGGCGTTCACGGCGCTCCTATGAGCGCCTCGATGACGAAACAAAGGCGATGCTGAGAGCCTATGTCGCCGGCATCAATGCTTGGCTCGAACGTGAAACCGGTTCCTTCAGGGCTTCATTGCCGCCCGAGTTTCTCATCCTGGGCCATGAGCCCCGCCCCTGGCGACCCTGGCAACCGCTCATGACCGTCAAGCTCATGGCGCAGACGCTTGGCACCAATTTGCACCACGAACTGCAACGGTTGGCGCTCGCGCGGCGCGGCTTTTCGCCATCCGAGATTGCTGCCATCGTACGCACCAACAAGAGCGAGAGTCCGCCTCCCTTGCCCGACCTGCGCACGCTCTATGGCTGGCCCGTCAAGCAAGCCCAAATGCATCCGCACCGTAAGAGATTGGCCAAGCCATTTGGGCTGTCATGGCCCAGCGCCGCCTCAGCCTCCAACAACTGGGTCGTCGCGGGCTCCCGCACCAAAACAGGCAAAGTGTTGCTCGCCAATGACCCACACCTGAGGCTCGGCGCCCCGTCCATCTGGTATGCGGTGCATCTGTCTTGGCAAGAGGAAGGGAGGCGGCGCCACGCCATCGGTATGAGTTTGCCAAGCACACCCATGGTGGTGCTTGGGCGAAACGATCGCGTCGCTTGGGGCTTCACGAATACCGGTGCCGACGTCCAGGACCTTTACATTGAAAAGCTGCATCCGCGCGATCCCAACCGCTACAAGACACCAGAGGGCTGGGCCGAGTTTGAGCGCGAGAAGATCACGATCAAGGTGAAAGATGCCGAGGACGTGACTTTCATTCGCCGCCAGAGCCGCCACGGGCCCATACTGCCGACCCGCTATGCGGGGCTCGACCGGCTGCTCCCCAAAGGCTATGTGGCGGCGATCCGCTGGACTGCGCTTGCCGATGACGATACCACCATTGCCGCACTGAGCCGGATGGCGCGGGCCCGCAATGTAGAAGCCTATATCGAGGCGCAGCGCCTTTTCGTCGCCCCCATGCAATCCATGGTTGTCGGTGACGTCGATGGGAATATCGGCTTTATCACCGCCGGCAGATTACCGTTGAGAAAAGCCGAAAACGACCTTATGGGCCGGGCCCCGGCGCCGGGCTGGGATGGCCGTTATGACTGGGCTGGCTTTCTCCCCTTTGATCAACTCGTCAAGATCGTCAACCCGCCTTCGGGGGTCCTCTATTCGGCCAATGCCAATATCTTGCCGCCCGGCTATCCACACCACTACACCTTTGACTGGACCAAGGATTTCCGTCAGGAGCGGGTGCGGGAGCTTGTCGCCGAACGCAAGGCTCCGCACGACATGGCGAGCATGATCAGCGCCCAGACGGATCGCAAATCAAAGGCGCTGCTCGAGCTGCGGGACAAAGCGCTCAGGGCCATCGGCAACAAGACGGACGGCATCCCAGTCGAGCTCTTGTCAGCCTTGCGTCGATGGGATGGCGAAATGCTGCGCGCGCGGCCCGAGCCCCTCATTATGATTGCTTGGTTCAAGGCCTTGCAAGAAGCGATTTTCCGTGACGATCTCGGCGAGGATTATGCGCGTTTCGCAAAAGGCGACATTGCGATGGTTCTCGGAGCGTTCGAGGCTGGGCCACGCAACTGGTGCGACAATCGAGAGACTTCGGCGATCGAGGATTGTGGCGGCATCGCGCGCAGGGCACTCGAGGCAGCGCTTGCCGGACTAGAAAAGCGTTATGGTGGCTCTTGGCAGACTTGGCGTTGGGGGCGCGCCCATATGGCCCATGGCGCCCACAGGCCGTTTGATAACGTTCCACCGCTTGCCAAATGGTTCAATGTTCTGGTGGAAAGTGGCGGCGGTCCCTATACGGTGCTGCGTGGCCAAACGGACTTCCGCAAAGAGCCGCCCTTCCACAACTACCACGCTTCCTCCTATCGTGGCGTGTTCGACCTGTCCGATCTCGACAACTCCTTGTGGATTCACACGACGGGGCAATCCGGCAATCCCCTCTCGCCCCACTACCGCGATCTCGCACCCTTGTGGGCGGAGATGAAATACTTGCCGATGACAACGAAACCGGATGCGTATGAAGCGAACGCGGAGGGGGTGTGGCTGCTCCGGCCGGAGCGTTGAGGGCAACGGCGCTCAAGCAGGTGCACCGTCGAGCACAACATGACTGCGATATCAATATATTGGGGGCGTTCTATGTCTTTGACTGAGTCCTCTGGAAGCGACGGAACCACCACGAAAAACATGCACCGTTCGCAATTCATTTCTACTTTCCCCATTCATCGTCCCCAGCTTTTTCACTGTCGTGACAAGACTTTGCCCTTGCGCCCCCAGGCTGGTATGGAAAACGCTGCCTGAGTGTTGAGCCGAAGAGATTCGAGAGACGGGGCTCATGAACCAAGAGCGGACGGACGGGCAGATGGCCCAGGACAGGGCCGCACAGGCCGGGGGGCCTCGAAGAGCCCAACAGGCGGGGGATGGCGAGGCACCCAAGAGAGTTTACCGCTTCGGCGCCGGCGTGTCGGACGGTGGTGCCGGGATGCGCGATCTGCTTGGCGGCAAGGGCGCCAACCTCGCCGAGATGGCCAATCTGGGATTGCCGGTGCCGCCGGGTTTTACGATTACGACCGAGGTCTGTCGGCTCTATTATGAGAACGGCCGCCGGCTGCCCGAAGACCTTGCGCCCGCCGTGGCCGATGCGCTGGCCTGGGTCGAGGAAACGGTGGGGGCGAAGTTCGGCGATGCCGCCAATCCGCTCCTCGTCTCGGTACGCTCAGGCGCCCGCGCCTCCATGCCCGGCATGATGGACACCGTGCTCAACCTCGGGCTCAATGACGAGACCGTCGAGGGGCTCGCCAAGAAGAGCGGTGATGCGCGCTTTGCCTATGATTCCTATCGCCGCTTCATCCAGATGTATGCCAATGTGGTGCTCGGGCTCGACCACGGCCATTTCGAGGACCGCATCGAGGCCTACAAGAGCATGCACGGCCTCGATCTCGACACCGAGCTTGGCGCCGACGACTGGCGCGAGGTGATCGCCGCCTTCAAGCAAATCGTCGCCGAGGAGAACAAGGCGCCCTTTCCCCAAGACGTCAACGACCAGCTCTGGGGCGCCATTGCCGCGGTCTTCGACTCCTGGCAGAA
>WGBL01000295.1 GCA_015494375.1 Hyphomicrobiales bacterium
CGGGCCAGCCTGTCGGCCTCGCTTTCCGCCTCCGCCGCCGGTTACGGCGCGCGCCCGAGCAGACGATCCAGCCAAGAGCGAATGGCGCCATCACCACGTCGTGGCGGACTCTCGCGGCCAGCATAGGGGGCTCTGCGAGCGGTGTGCGCAAAGCCGCGCATGGACTCGCCCAGGCGGGCAGCCTCACGATCGCCCCCGGGCCGACAGGCACGGCTCTATGCATGGCGTAGGGTGCGGGAGGCCATTGATTATCCCGAGAAGCCGAGGCGCAGGCCGAGCAGAATGGCGCCGGCAACAAGGGCGACGAAGGCGCCGAGCATCCACTGGAGCACGGTGAGCTTGGTGTCCACCGCCTTGATATCGCCCTTCAGTTCCTCCCGCGTCACGTCCATCGCCGCCTTGATGCGCTGCTCCACACCGTTGATCTTGGCCTCGAGCTCTGAACGCAAGAGGGCAACATCTTCCTTGGTTGCGATCTGATCGAGAACGAGGTCCCTGACGGCCATGGCGTGGGCCTCGGCCACGGCCTCGCTCTCGCCCGCATCGCGAAGGCGCTTGACGTAGGTCAGAGTGTCGAAAATCGTGCTCATGGACAATGAGTATAGCAGACGCGGCCGCCCGAAGCATCACCACCAGCGAATAGCGCGTCGACCAGTGTTCGGGGCTTGGCCAACGTGAGTCAGGATGTCGCGATTTCGGGGCGAGAGAGGGGCGAATTGCCGCCTTGGTGGCACTACAGTGGCACTACAGAAACTCCCGCAGCGCTGGCGGTCGCCCTAACCCATTGATTTTATTGGCGACCCCGGCAGGACTCGAACCTGCGACCCTCAGATTAGGAATCTGATGCTCTATCCAGCTGAGCTACGGGGCCGTCTGGGCGGGGGCGCCGTTTGACATAGGGCTCCGTCTGAGCCTGGCGTCCTCTGAGTTGGTAGTCGCCTGAGCCCGGCACCATTCAAGCTTGGCGGCCCTGGGCCTATCGCCCAGACCAATGGCAGCACGGTCCCTTGGCCGCCCCGTCTCAGGATCCGGCCCAGAGGGCCACGCTCAGGCCTGCGCTTCGCCATCGCCCCCCTTAAAGCACAATCGACGCCGCACACGTATGCAATAGCAATGCCCGCTCGCACCAAGCGAACATAGCAACACTGCCCATTGTGGCCAAGCCTTCACATCATGCTCATGATCGGCGGCGATCCGAGCCCCCGGGCGCTCTCACCTTTCGCCGATGTGGCACCCTGACGGTGGCCCCCCGTGGCCCCGAATTGCGGCTGTCGGGCCAACGGTAACGGCTGTGGACAGCGCGCCGGCAATCGGATAAAAGCGCGTAGCGGGCCGGAGTGAACGTCAGAGGAGCCGCAAAAAGGGGGGCAACCGAAAGGCGGATCGGTCGAAAGGGGGAGCGGCCGAAAGGGGGACCAACCGAAAGAGGGTCCGGCCGAAGGAAGGACCAGCCGAAAGAGGCACGGGCCGACGGAAATAGGGGACAATCGACCCCGTGTTCGGGCGCGTAGCTCAGCGGGAGAGCACTACGTTGACATCGTAGGGGTCGCTGGTTCGATCCCAGCCGCGCCCACCATCCGCCCCATCGCCCTCTCATCCCGCCTGCCCATTTCTCCCGCGCTCTCAGCTCTCACTCTCGCGCTCTCAATGACCTCGCTCATTCCTCGCCCGATGGAGCCGAACCACGCCTCGCACCACCGGAAGGGCCAATACCTGCCGCCCGTTGGGGCTGCGCGCGGCCGCCTCCACAATCGATGGACTTCGCCCATAGCCAATGGCTCGGCCAGGTAAATAAACGGCCAAGAACAAAAAGGCGCGCCCCGGCCAAGGGGGCAGCCGGGGCGCGGGAACAGTCGAGACGCCGGGGGACAAAACGTCCGACTGAAGACAAATAGGGCGAGCGAGTCGCCCCAAACATTTCGTGTTCGACCCTCTCCGATCGGGCAGCACGGTGCCAAATGCCGTTTACGGGCATGAGGCCGGGGCGCGCTGCCCGCCGGCCCCGCTCCCTTGGCATGGTTCACGCCGCAGTGGGCTGGCTGCTCGGCGCTGGGCTCGCCTCGGACATGGGCGCCTGCGCGACATGGCCCCCGCTTCCGCACAGCGCCATGGCGATGCGCTCGACCGCGCGGCCCCAATCGGCGGCCTCGTTCCCGCTCACGGCGAGCCCATAGAGGCCAAGGGCATCGCTCGGCTTGCCACCGTCGCGGAAGACCCGCGCACAGCTCTGGCGCGCCAGGCCCAGCGCCTGGCTCCACTCCACAGCATTGAGGTTTCGCGGTCGATCGATCATACCTGCCTCCTCATGCGCCTCTCGCGCCTTGTTGTGTCTTGTTGCGTCTTGTCCGCCAACAGCCCTTTGCTCATGCTCGTTCTTGATTGCCCACCCGCACCGTCGTCCCGGCCGGCGACGGCGACAGTCGCCGGAAGCCTCATTGAGACGGCTCATCCGCGCCTCCCGGCGCTTGCGGCAGAGCGGGACGCGATGCAACGGCCCTCTGCTGCCGCGGGATGGTGGCAAACGCACCCGGAGGAGTGGGCCGTGGGCACCACGACGCAAGACCGGACAGGATGGTGCACCGCGTAGATCGTTGCTCGACCGGGCACGCTTGCCAGACCATGGGGAAGGCATTTGCCCTCCGCTCAACCGGCGCCGGACACGCAACCAGTCGCCGGCCTGACGCACAACTCAACGACGCAGAACTTGCGGGAACGCAGAACGCACGTACGCAAAACTTGCAAGAACGCACAACTCGGATACGCAGACGCAGAACTACGGATACGCAAAACCAGCGGGTACGCAGAACTACGGGTACGCAAAACTTGCGAGTACGCGGGACTTCGCTACGCAAAACCAACACATTGACGCGGAACCGCAAAACCCAGCTGACTTTTGGGCCCCCGCTTGCTTAGGGCCCTCTCACACCAGGCGCTGCGGCGCCAGTTGGTGCGACGCGCCACGCCTCGAGGGCATAGAGTGCGCCACCGCGACCCCATGGCCGGGATGGGCCGCCTCGCGACACATCGGGTTACGCGCAACAGGGATAGACGCGACAGGTCGCATTACGCCGAACGACGGCCCATCTCCGGCCGACTCAGCCGCAGCCGGCTGAAACTCAGACCCCACCAGGCGACGAAGCCCGAAATCCGGGGAAAATGAATGCGGGCCGCTCCCGGGCCTTCTATAGCCGCCGGTCTTTGTCGCGAGCGCGGCCAAGCCATCGGCGGCGCCTGCGTACACCGCTCTGCCGAGCGTGCGGCAGCCAAACCGTGCGGCCAAGGCCGCGGCTTTCGACTGTCGGTGGCGCTTCAAGGCGCGGCGCAATGCCGGAAGTAAAACCACGCGCGGCGTCCTGCGATCGGACCCGATTGCCCTCCTCACGCCGCTGACCGGCTGACGGGTCCTGGTTTCCTGCAGTGTCGGCATCGCCCGAATTCTCCCCGCTCGGCTGCCTGTCTTGGCTCCCCGCTCACGGCAATTCTGCTTGTATGCCCGCTTGCTGGTCCGCTTCTTGGCCTGTCTGGTGGTCTTGCCGGAGCCGCCGACACGATCACCCGCCGCCCGCCGACTCCCTCTCGCTTTCGAGGAGGAAATGACCGTAGCATTTGGGCCACAATATGGATAAAATCGGACGAAGCGGAGGTTTTTTCCTTGACAAATGTTCATCTTCACACGGACCCTACATCTGGCAAGGCTCGCGCAGTTTTCCACACCCATTTGTAGTGCAAAGGAAATCGAGCATGCAGGATCATGCTCGAGCATTTTTAACCACCATAGACAGGCCACGTTGAACGCCCAGGATTGCAGGATTGCATGGCGTCTGTGCAGGATAGCGTGGCGTCTGTGCAGGTTTGCGGCCTACAACCCTTACGGAACCCGGCAACGTCGGAGGCCGGCACAGGCAACACGCAAATGATTGAGAGCCCCCTTCTATGACCGCGCTCTTTGCTGACCCCGACAGCGTGCTTTCGGCGCTCGCGACGTTGTTTGTGATCGTCGATCCGCTCGGACTTGTGCCCATTTTCCTCGCGCTCACAGGGGCGTTCGATACGCACGCGCGGCGCCAGGTGGCAATCTGGGCAAGCCTTATTGCCTTTGCCATCCTGGCCTTTTTCACGCTGCTTGGAGAGGGATTGTTGCGGCTCCTCGGCATCGGCCTGCCGGCCTTTCGGGTCGCCGGCGGGCTCCTTCTCTTCTACACCGCCTTCGAGATGGTCTTTGAGCGTCGCCACGCCCGCAAGGCCGATGCCGCCGAGGCGGCACTCGCCGAGCGCGCGGACGCCGTGCGCCCGCCTATGAGCGCAAACGAGGTGCGCAGCCTGGCTGCGTTTCCCCTTGCCATTCCGCTGATGGCGGGCCCCGGGGCGATCACCGCCTGCATACTCCTGGCCCCGCCCGTCATGAGCGCCCCGCTCGCCGCGCTCGGCTTTCTGTTGCTGGTGGCGCTCGTCTGTCTGACGGCCCTTGCCGCATTCCTGGCCTCGGAGCCACTCCATCGCCTACTCGGCGAGACGAGCCGCACCGTTTTGAGCCGTCTCCTTGGCGTTATCCTCGCCGCACTCGCCGTGCAATTCGTCGCCGACGGCGTGCGGGCGATGGCGGGCACTTGAAAGCGGGGGGCTGTCTATTCCGGGGCGAAGAATTGCGAGCTATCGATCTCAAGGCCTGGCGGCTCGAGCACGAGGGGCGAGCCCGCCACAATCGCCGTTGCAACCGTGCCTTTATCGCCCCGGCGATGGTGCACGGCCGCGCGTCGCAAAGGATCGACGATCAAATAGTGCATGATCGTCGGGATCTGGAAGTAACCGATCAGTTTGGCGCCGGCATCGACGCTTTGTGTGCCGGGCGAGGTGATCTCGACGACGACGATCGGGTCGGGGACGATCACGGCATCGCCAGCGAGGCGGTCGCCGCAACGCAGCAACACGTCGGGCTCGTAGGCCGTATGGCTATCGACTTCGACCGTCATACCGTCGGGAAAGACCTGGCAGGCGAGCCCCGCGCGCCGAACGGCATCGTCGAGCGCCCGGTAGACCCGCCCCTTGGTCTCCGCATGCCGCGCGCGCTCGGGTGCCATGGCCACCGGCGCGCCGGCAACCAGTTCATAGCGTGGCCGTTCCGGTTGCGCCTCGGCCCAGGCGAGGAACTCGCTGACGGTCATCTTCGATGGAGCGGGCTCGTTCATGGCCTCGAGCCTAACGCAATTGGGCGAGCACGGCAAAACATCATCTCGAGTTCGCCGATGCTCGCTCGTCCCCAAACCTGCGAGCGCCGATGACGGGCAGCTTCGCGTAGTCCCCCCTCGCATCCCCGAGCAGTGTGTAGTTGCGCCGAATACGCGCCACTTCCCCCATATCCAACTCGAGCAGAGCGAGCCTTTCCTCGCTGCCGGCCAGATCGCGGTGGGGGTGGCGCTCGTCCATCCACGGCGGGCAGAGGATCGAATGGCCCCATTCCTCGCCCCCGCGATTGAGGCTCAGGATAAAGAGCTGGTTCTCGTTCGCCCTCGTGATGGCGAACGGGTGCCAGCTATGAAACGTGGGGTCGCGCCTGTAGGCTGCCGAATGGAGAATAAGCGACACGCCACAATCGACGGTCAAGCGCCGCGTGAGTTCGGGAAAGCGAATGTCGTAACAGATGATCGGCGCCGCCTTGACACCCGCGATCTCGAAGAAAAAGATATGGTTGCCGGGGACGAAAAACGCCTTTTCCTCCGGTGCCAGATGGAGCTTGTCGTAGTGTCCGAGAATGGCGCCGCTGGGCCCTACGATGACTTGGGAAATGTGCACACCGTTCTCGGCGCGACGCGCGATGCCGTAAGCGATTGTCGTACTGAACTTGCAGGCCAGAGGCGAGAAAGCCTCGAATGACGGCCCGTCGAGCGGCTCGGCCAACGCTTCCAGGCGCTCGAAAGAGTTTTTCGAATAGTCGAGGCTCGAAAGCTCGGGCAGGACGACGAGATCGGCTGGTTCCTCGCGGAGCCGCGCTTTGATAAGCTCCGCTGTTCGCGCAAGATGTTCATCACGCGCTCCCCCTCTGGGCGTCGCTGGGACCGCGATCTGGCAGGCGAGAAGGCGAAGAGGTTTATTCATGTCCCGCACTCACCGCTCGGGCAACTCCACCAGCACCTCGTGACCGCCGTAGCCGTGCACACTGTCATGGGCGCGGATGCGGACCGATGTGAGCCCCTCGGGAATCACGACGCCGCCGAGCGAGCGGGTGAACGGCTGCTCGTCCACATGAGGATGCAAGAGGACGCGCTTAGCGAGCACCTTGCCGTCGGGCCCGAGCACCTCCCAGGCGTCGGCGTAGTGCTCCCAGCCCTCGTCGGCGTGCCGCACCGTCACCTCGAAGCGAAAGCGCCCATCGCCCCCCTTGCCGGCCTTCGCGGCGATGACATCGGCCTCGCCCGCCCAAGCCGCGCTCACCCCGAAAAGCAGGCACACCATCGCCACAACCCAGACCCGCATGGCCTTCTCCTTCTGGCTGTTTGTCTCAGCTGGTTACAGTTGTAATGGCTGATCATTCGCCTTGTCATTTGACCACTTGTTGGCCGCCCCGCCCATTGCGGGCTTGGCCGCTTGATCGTTTGATCGTTTGATGGCTCTTTGACTACCGCCTTCCCCTCCCCACGCGCCCCTCGATCACGTCCCAAATCATGGCGGCGATGTCGTTGCCGCCGAAGCGTTTGACTTCGCGGATCCCGGTGGGTGAGGTGACGTTGATCTCCGTGAGATAAGGCCCGATGACGTCGATGCCGGCGAAGATGAGCCCGCGCCGCTTGAGCTCGGGGCCGAGCCGGGCACAGATCTCGTGGTCACGCTCATTGAGCTCGACGGGCTCGGGCCGGCCGCCGATGTGCATGTTGGAGCGCGTCTCGCCCGGGGGCGGAATGCGGTTGATGGCGCCCGCAATCTCGCCATCGACCAGTATGATCCGCTTGTCGCCCTCGCGCACCTCGGGGAGGTATTGCTGAACCATGAAGGGCTCGCGGAAAACGCTCTGGAAAAACTCGATCAGTGGCGCCAGGTTGCTGTCGTCCGCCCTCAGGCGAAAAACGGCCGCGCCACCGTTACCATAAAGGGGCTTCAGGATGATGTCGCCATGCTCGGCGTGAAAGGCGCGCACATCCTCGGCCGAACGCGTGACCAGTGTCGGAGGCATGAGGTCGGCAAAATCGAGGACGAACAGCTTTTCAGGCGCATTGCGCACACTCGCCGGATCGTTGACCACAAGCGTTTTGGGGTGGATGCGCTCGAGCAGATGCGTGGTGGTAATATAGGCCATGTCGAACGGCGGATCCTGGCGCAACAACACCACATCCATTTCGCCCAGGTCGCGACGCCGCCTCTTGCCAAGCTCATAGTGATTGCCGAGCTCATCCCTGACCGAGACCCCATGGCCGCGCGCCATGAGGCGGGTGCCGTCAAGGGTGAGGTCCTGGGGCTCATAGTAAAAGAGGCGATGGCCGCGTCGCTCGGCCTCGAGCATCAGGGCAAATGTCGAATCGCCGCGAATGTCGATGGCTGCAATGGGGTCCATTTGAACGGCAACGTCGAGGGCCATCTCGATCTCCCTTGCTCAGCAACACGCCAATGCTCAGACAGATGCTCCGATCTGCACTAACGCGCCGCCGTCCTCGGCTTCAATGTGCTGCCACCCTCCACAGCAACGCGCTGCCATCCTCGGCCCATCCTCGCCGATCGCCGGCTTGCTTGGCGAGGCTCGCAGGCTTGAGAGGTGCCAACCGTCAGCGAGTTGTATGGCCGATGATTGCAAGCAAGGCCAGCCCAACCGAGGTGTCGGAATCGCCCGATTGCCCCCAACCTCGCCTTTGCAGGCACAGCCTCCGGCCCGCCTTCCCGACCTACGGCCAGCGCGGCCCGCCCTGCGAGAATGTGGCATTGATAATGTTTTGCATATGGCGTGGCCATTGCCCCGGCGCGAGCAATATCAGATCGAAGGCGCGCTCATAAACGCGAAAGCGCGGATGCCCCACAAGCCAATACTCGGACGCCCGCATGATGCGCCTCTGCTGGCGGGGCGTAAGGCTTGCAATCGCCTGCTCCGGGGTCGGCCGATGCTTAA
>WGBL01000296.1 GCA_015494375.1 Hyphomicrobiales bacterium
GCACCGTATAGCCCACGGTGTCGGGGATATTGATGGTGCCCGCTCCCGCCTTGATGGCCGCCTCCACACAGCGACAGAGGAAGTCGCGCTCGCTGCGCGTGGCATCCTCGGGCGACCACTCGACATCGTCGGTGTGATTGCGTGCCCGGCTGACACTTTCGGTCACCGCCTCGAGCACCGCCTCGGGCGCCATCTGAAGCTTGTGCTTCATGTGAAGCGGGCTTGTCGAGATGAAGGTGTGAATGCGCGGGCGCCGAGCGTGCTTGACGGCCTCGGCGGCGCGGTCGATATCGCCGGCCTGCGCCCGTGCGAGCCCGGCAACGATGGCCCGCTTGGCGAGCTTGGCGATCTCAGACACCGCCTCGAAATCGCCATTCGAGGCAATAGGAAAGCCGGCCTCGATGACATCGACACCCATCTCGTCGAGCACCTCGGCCACTTGCAACTTCTCCTCAAGTGTCATCGAAGCGCCCGGCGACTGCTCGCCATCGCGCAGGGTGGTGTCGAATATGACAATGCGCTCCTTCTCGTCCCGTCTCTCGGCAACGCGCTCCTTGGCCGAGCGCACTGCGCCATTGGGGGTTTGGTTGATGTTTGCTCCGTCGGACATGGGCCTGATCCTCGTCCTTGTGGGGTGCGGGCCGCGGCCGCTCACGGGCGCAGCTCCGCATGGCATGGCTTGTTGATATTGTTCTGGCTTGCAATCCCCTGAGCATGCGCCCGGCCGATCCCAGGCTGCCCATGCTCAGGGGCCCATAAGGAGAAGGAGGGTGAGGTGTGGGCAGGGGGCTGGAGATGACGACGACCGTGTGGCACGGGACGCGACACCCGAAGGCCCCGTGGCCCGCACCGCGGCTTGACGAAGCGCAAAGGCCTCGCACGCCTTCCCAGTGATGGCAATGGTTGCGTTTCCAACCATGATCACGTCTCGTCCTCGGCTCGCGGCTTTCCTGCCGGCTCGCGCTTTTTTCTTAGCTCGCGCCTTTCCTGCCGGCTCGCGCTTTTTCTTCCAGCTCGCACCTTGACACGCGGGCTCGCGCCCTTCAGCTCGGCTGACGCTTTCCCGCTCGGCTGGCGCCTTCCCGCTCGGCTGGCGCCTTGGTTCCCAGGTTGAAGCCCGCTGCGCCCTGACGAGGCTTCAATACGCCAGTTCGTGCGCTCTGGCAACTGCCTTTGCCACGCCCATTGCCCACGCTAAGCCCGGAGCGCCTGAGCTTCCCCGGCTGCCCCAGCCCCAAGGGGAGCACAACAAGCAACCGCCGCCCGGCTCAGCCCTTGTTCCTTCTCCTCGGCCTCCTCAGCGCGCCATGCCATAGCTCAGGCTCAGCCCGATGCCATAGAGCGCGCAGGCAACAAGCACCACCTGGGCCCAGGCCGGCGCCGGAAATCCATTGATCGCCACAAAAACCGCGACGACAGCCCAAAGGGCGGTCACGAGCGCGGTGATGGGCCGCGCCCAGCGCGAGCGCACCGGATGCACCCACTTGAGCGGCACAAAGGTGGCGATAACCAACACCACTACCATGACGCCCACGACAAGCGGCGGAAGGGCCAAGGCAAAGCAGTAGAACGCCACGATGTTCCAGATGGCGGGAAAGCCGACAAAGCAGCCGTCGTCGGACTTGTTGCCCATATCGCAAAAGTGATAGAGCGAGGAGAGCAGGATCAGGCTGGCGAGGACGAGCCCGCTTATTCCCGGCAGAAAACCGGCTTCCACCAGCGCCACCACCGGAATAAAGACAAACGACAAATAATCGATAATCCAGTCGAGGCGCTCACCGCTAAAGGAAGGGATTTTCTTCTTGACGCTGAAAAAGCGCGCAAGCGGGCCGTCTACGCCATCGATGAGAAAGGATACGCCGAGCCAGAGGAACATCGCCTGCCAATCAGCGGCGATGAGCGCGCGCGCGGCCAGAAGCGCCACAACCGCCCCGAGCGCGGTCAGCACATGCACCCCGACGGCGGCCAACCGTCCCGTCGACAGCCTCTCCGCCCTCGTCAGCCGCATTGCCGTTCTCCTCGCCGTGCGCGAGCGGCCATTCGCATCACTCGACAACGCCGCCCCAATGCGCTTGTCTCCACACCGCGCGACAGCGCGCCGAAGTGGCCAATCGCGCACAAGGCCCTGGGTACTCCGATCCAAAATGGGCTCGGTAATCCCATCCGCTGCGCCATGTGGTTATGCGGTCCCGCAATCCGCAAACAGCGAGAAGGAGCGCTGTGTGCGCTCCTCCCCTTTCCAACTCGCGCACTATACGATTGGAAGGGCGGGCGCAGCAAGCTTTCCGAAGACGCCCCTGTCACTGAGCATATGATCTGCTGATCTGCCTCGAGACTTATGTGGCTTCGCTCGCACACGATCTGCCTAGCTTCGCGCGCACCCGATCAAACCGCATTTGGTCCTCAACGTTTTTGGCCCTCAAAGTTTGGTCCCGTCGTCCTGCGCCCCATCCCCCGCACTTGGCCCAATTCCACAACCTTGAGCCCGATCACGAATGCGCTCAGCCCACACCCGTTGACTCGCCGGCGGTCTCGCGTCACTAATATTCAAAATTTGAACATCGATTGATCAACCGGCACGATCAAGGCGCGCGGGAAGCGGCCGCGACGGCAAGCGTACTGGCGATGCGCAGCGGTCGCAGCGCTCAGATCAGGGCCGCGGCGGGACGAGAGGGCCCCAAGCGGGATCGAGAGAGTCGGCAAGCGGGGCGAGAGAGCCGTAAGCGCGACCGAGAGAGGCCGCAAGCGCGACCGAGGGGCTAGCACAGGCGGGATCAAGGGGTCGGCAAGGGAGATCGGCACAATGCCAAGGAGCGAGCAGCAAATCGTCCGCGAAATCCTCGATGCGGTCGAGGCCGATGAGGCCATCTCCCAGCGCTCGCTCGCCGAACGCCTCGATATTTCCGTGGGCTCGGTCAACTGGTACCTGAAGCGCTGTGTCTCGAAAGGCCTCATCAAGCTCCGCCAGGCACCCGTCAAGCGCTATCTTTACTACCTCACCCCCAAGGGCTTTGAGGAAAAGGCCCGCCTCACCGCCGCCTATATGCGCTATTCACTCGCTTTTTTTCGCGAGGGGCGGGCGGCATGCGAGAGCTTTTTCCACAAGGCCGCGGCGGCGGGGCATCGCCACCTGGCCCTTGCCGGCGACGGCGAGCTCGCGGAAATCGCAGCGCTCTCGGCGCTCGCGTGCAAGGCCTCGCTCATGGCGGTGATCGACCCGCTCGCCAAGCGCACGGCCTGTGGCGGCGTGCCGGTGGTCGCGAGCCTTGAGGCGCTCAAGGTAAAGTCCTGCGGCCGGCTGCCCGATGCCATTCTGCTCACCGATCTCAACGACCCAGGCGCCGCACACAATGCCCTCGTGCGGGCGCTTGCAGCCGAGGGCCTCGATGAGAGCATCATCCATATTCCGAAAATGTTGCGGTTCAGACCGGAAATGCA
>WGBL01000297.1 GCA_015494375.1 Hyphomicrobiales bacterium
GATTCTATTCGCGCTCGCGACGTCCAACTTTGCCGACGCAAAATTGCGCTTCTCGTAGAGTTCAACGCGCCTAACGTGGTTGCCAGCATCGTCCGATAGAATTTCATTCTACCATTTTGTGTCGCATATGAATACTCGGACAGGCTCCTAGTGGAGGGCGTGGAAGTAAGGATGACGTTCAGGTGGCGCGGCGCGCCCTCCGCAACGTCATCCGCGGGCTACCCGCTCTTGCTGGCACGGGCTCCGGCTAGCGATCCAGGGCCAGGAGTTGCAACGGTCTTTGTCTGTTACCCTGGATGCCCGCCACGCCAGGGCATGACATTGGAGCAGGCAAGGGTGAGGAGGCGCGCAAGCCGGGCTTGATTTGGGCTCTGGGGATTGCAGACTGCTTTGGTCGGGAGCGCCCAGACCCTCAAATATGGAGGGCGCGGCCTGCGACCGCGAGCGCCGCCTCTTTCACCGCCTCGGTAAGTGTCGGGTGGGCGTGGCACGTGCGGGCGAGGTCCTCGGCCGAGCCCGAGAACTCCATGATGACAGCGGCCTCGGCGATCATGGTACCGGCATCGGGGCCGATGATGTGAACCCCCAGGATGCGGTCGCTCTCCTTGTCCGCGAGGACCTTGACGAACCCTTCGCCGTGTCCCGCGATCCGCGCCCGACCATTGGCCGAGAAGGGGAACTTGCCGACGCGATAGGCGACACCTGCAGATTTGAGCTCCTCCTCGGTCTTGCCCACTGATGCCACCTCGGGCGCCGTGTAGATGACATTGGGAATGACGTCATAGTTGACATGGCCGGCCTGGCCGGCGAGCAGCTCGGCGAGTGCGATCCCCTCTTCCTCGGCCTTGTGGGCGAGCATCGGACCCGCGATCACGTCGCCGACGGCATGGATGCCGGCGACATTTGTCTCATAGCGCTCGTTGACGATGACACGGCCATGGTTGTCCTTCTTGACACCGAGCTCCTCAAGCCCGAGCCCCTCTGTATAGGGCACGCGCCCGACGGCCACCAGCATCGCCGCCGCCTTGAGGCTCTGCGCCTCTCCGCCATTCGACGGCTCGATCGCCACCTCGAGCGACTTGGCATTGACCTTGACGCCCGTCACCTTGTGCCCGGTCTTGATTGTCATTCCCTGCTTTTGGAGGATGCGCTTGAAATGCTTGGCGAGCTCGCCGTCCATGCCGGGGACGAGCCGATCGAGATACTCGATGACCGTGACCTTGGCCCCCAGTCGCCGCCAAACCGAGCCGAGCTCGAGTCCGATAACGCCGCCCCCGACGACGACGAGCTGTTTCGGGACCGATGGCAAAGCGAGCGCCCCGGTCGATGAGACAATGCGCGCCTCGTCGATCTCGATCCCCGGCAGCTGTGCGACCTCCGAGCCCGTGGCGATGACGATATGCGGCGCCTCGATGTGTTCTGGCTCGCCTCCCTTTTCGCCGCCTTCTTCGACCGGCGTCACCTCGACCTGGCCCGGTGCCACAATGCGCCCATGGCCCCGGTGGACGGCGATCTTGTTCTTCTTGAAGAGATAGTCGATGCCTTGGGTGTTGTCGGCAACGCTCTTGTCCTTGTGGGCCATCATCTGCGCAAGGTCGAGCTTAGGGGTAACCTTGATGCCGAGGTCGGCGAAGTGCGCGCGCGCCTCCTCAAAGCGCTCAGAGGCGTGAAGTAGCGCCTTTGAGGGGATGCAGCCGACATTGAGGCAGGTGCCGCCATGGCGCGGGCGCTTCTCCACGACAGCCACACGAAAACCGAGTTGCGCCGCCCTGATGGCCCCGACATAGCCGCCAGGACCGGTGCCAATGACGATGAGGTCATACGTTTGCGCCATATTTCTTTCCGAGCCTTCGGTTTGTCGGGCGGGGATTACTCGCACCTTGCCAGGAGTAGACGGCTTGGGGCCTTGGACCCGACTGGGTGTTCGGCGGGGTCAAAGCTCCAGGATGAGCCGTTGCGGATCCTCAAGCATCTGCTTGAGCCGGACAAGGAAGGTGACCGCCTCGCGGCCATCGACGAGCCGATGGTCGTAGGTGAGCGCCAGATACATCATCGGCCGGATGACGATTTCATCCTTGCGTACGACGGGCCTCTTCTCGATCCGGTGCATGCCAAGTATGCCCGATTGCGGAACATTGAGAATGGGGGTCGAAAGCAACGAGCCGAAGACCCCGCCGTTGGTGATCGAGAAGGTGCCGCCCTGCAACGCCTCGATGGCGAGCTTGCCGGTGCGCGCCCGTGCGGCGAGGTCGGCGATCTCTGCCTCGATCTCGGCAAGGTTCTTCTTGTCGGCTTCGCGCACGACAGGCACGACGAGCCCCTTGTCGGTGCTGACCGCAACCCCGATGTGGTAGTAGTTCTTGAAGACGATGTCGTTGCCGTCGATCTCGGCATTGAGGGCCGGCACGTCCTTGAGCGCCTGGACGACGGCCTTGACAAACAGGCCCATGAAGCCGAGCTTGACGCCATATTTCTTCTCGAAAAGCTCCCGGTAGTTGGCGCGAAGTGCGATCACCGCGCTCATGTCGAGGTCGTTGAACGTGGTCAGCATCGCCGCGGTGTTTTGTGCCTCCTTGAGGCGCCGGGCGATGGTCTGGCGGAGCCGCGACATGCGCACGCGCTCCTCGCGCGCCTCGTCCTCAGCGGCACTCGGCGGGCGTGCCTCGCGCGGCAGGGGTGGCGCAGCGGGGGGGCTCGGTGTGGACGTCGGATGGGGCGCGCCCACCTCGCCCC
>WGBL01000298.1 GCA_015494375.1 Hyphomicrobiales bacterium
ATGATATCCTAATGATTTCCGGATGATGCGGCCCGGATGATGCGGCCCGGATGATGCGGCCCGGATGATGCGGCCCGGATGATGCGGCAAAGATGATGCGGCAAAGATGCGGCCTCGACCTGGCTCTGGGCGGCGTTTTCCTGGCGCAATAAAATCAATCGCGCCGGAGACGCGCCGAAGAGACGTGGGCGCGGCGAGCGAATGAAAGGCCTTCCAGATGCTGCTGGAAGCGGCGCCCGCGTTGTCCTAAGCGGCGCCCGCGTTTGCCGAGAGATCATGGCCTTCTCTATGGCCTCCTCTCTATGGCCTTCTCCCTCGCCGGCCCACCTACTGCATGGCGGAGCCCGTGCCATCGTCGCGCGAGGCGATATCCATCTCCGCAAGCGCGACCAGCACCTCGGCACGCTCTTTAAGGCTTGGGGCCTCAAGGAGCGCCTGCTTTTCCTCACTGCCATAGGGGCTGATCACCGAGAGCGTGTTGACGAGGAACTCGGTGCTTGATTCGTGGATGGCTTGCCAATCGGCCTCGAGCTCGTTGACATCGAGATAGGCCCGCAAGACCGAGAGCAGCCGGGTGCGATCAACCTGTTCTTCCCCGAACTGCGGCACCAGATCGTGCTCGAAGGGATAGCTCGCCTCAAAGAGGCGATAGGGCTTGGGTGTCGCGATCTCCTCGCCGAGGCGAAAGCGGGCGATTCCCGTAAGCGAGATGACATAGCGGCCATCGTCGGTTTCGGAGAAGGCGGTGAGCCGGGCGAGCGTGCCGATCCGTTGAAGCGGAGCCGATTTACCAGGCGGCGACTCCGGCTCATCCTCCTCGTGCGAGGGCCCTTCAGGCGTTCGGACGTGCGTTCCACTCGGTGCCGCCGTGCCCGATCCCGCGGCCGTGCCGGGGTGCGTGCCACCACCACCGCCTGCGCCCGCACCCGGCCCGGCGCCAGCCCCTTTGCCGGCCGGCTGCACAAGGCCCATCAGCCGGTCGCCTGCGAGCACATCGTCAACGAGCGCCAGATAGCGCGGCTCGAAAACATTGAGTGGCAGGCTCGAACGCGGCAACAAGATCACCCGGCGCAATGGGAATACGGGTATTCGCGTCGGCAGATCGGTCAGGTGTGGGTAGCGCTCAGCGGTCGGTATCGTTCTCTTCCTCGTTTGGATGGCTGGCTGGCGGTCTTTCTCACTTCATTGCTAATCCCTGGCCCTTCACCTCGTCGACAAGTTCTCGAGACGCAGGTCTTAGGAGATCAGGAGAAGAGCAGCAGCGAGAGCCGTCGCCGTCCCTCGATCGTCAAGGGGTCGTCGGGCCCCCAGACCTCGAACAGCTGCAACAGCTGCTTGCGTGCCGCCTGCTCGTTCCACTCGGGCGCGCGCTTGTGCAGCTCAAGGAGTTGCTCGAGCGCCGCCTCCCGTGACCCCTGGGCATTGAGCGCCATGGCCAGCTCGAAGCGGGCTTCGTGGTCGTCGGCGTTCTCGGCAAGGCGGGCCTCGAGCGCCGCCACATCGCCCGCGCCGCCGCCCTTCTTGGCAAGCTCGAGCATGGCCCGTACGCGGCTCACAGGGGCCGCCGACTGCTTGGCCTGGGGGACGAGCGCGAGCAGCTTTTCCGCCTCCTCGAGCCGCCCCTTGGCGATATGGCAGCGGGCGAGCCCGGTGAGCGCCTCGACATTCTCGCGATCCTCGCCGATGACGGCGGCAAAGATCTCGCTCGCGCCCTCGAGGTCCCCTTCCTCCATAAGGGCATTGGCCGAGGCAAGAACGTCCTCGACACCCGACAATGCGCCAGGCCCGAGCAGGCGCTCGAGAAACGATTTCACCTGGCTTTCGGGGAGCGCGCCATGGAACATGTCCACGGGCCGCCCGTCCTTGAAGGCGAACACGGCCGGGATCGACTGCACGCCCATCTGGACCGGAATCTGCGGATGCTCGTCAATGTTCATCTTGACAAGGCGCACGGCACCGCCCGCGGCGCGCACGAGCTTCTCGAGCACCGGTGTGAGCTGCCGGCAGGGGCCGCACCACGGCGCCCAGAAATCGACAAGCACCAGCGCCTTGCGAGACGGCTCGACGACATCGGCCAGGAAGTTGGCGGTGTCGGTATCCTTGATGATGGCCGCCTCGGAGGTCTTGCCACCCTCAGCGCCGATGAGGCTCTGGCCGTTTGTGCTGCTCGTCTCGCTCATGACGTCTGGTGCCCTTTTGCTATTGCTTTTGTCTCGTGTTTCGCTGGTCTGTTTCGTGTTTTGCTGATCTTGAAATCAAAATGTCGAAAATCCCAAATCTCGAAGTTTTGGTCCGACGTGGAACGGCCTCGGTGCGGCCTCGGGGCGGCTTCATGCCGCTTGCCTTCACATTTACAATCCCGTCGCCAGCCCTATTCACTCACCACCAGAATGCGCGGCTCATGGCCACAAGAGCGAATGAAGCGCAAAAGATCGTCGCGCGCAATGTTTGTCGTGGCATTATTTTCGAGCGGATGGAAATTGAGCCGCTCGTGGACCATCATCGCCGCGTCGAGGACAACGGTCACGCGCTGCTGGCGATCGTTGATGAGCGCAAAAGGCGTGACCGAGCCCGGCTCGACGCCAAGCACCTCGCGCAGCAGCTCGGGGCGGCCGAAACTCAGTCGCCCCGCCCCCAGCACCTTGTGCAGGCTCTTGAGATCGATGCGCGCATCGTTGAGGGCGACGATGAGGAACAGGCGTCCCTTCTTGTCCTTGAGAAAAAGGTTTTTGGTATGGCCTCCGGGCAGCAGCTCCTGTTTGCCAAGAGCTTCGCTCTCGGCGACCGTGAAGACGGGGGGATGCGCGACCGTCTCATGGGCGATGCCGAGCGCATCGAGATGTGCGAAGAGCTCGGCGCGGGTGGCGGGTTCTTGGCCGCCCTTTCCTTCTCTCTCTCGCTCACTCATTCGATTACTTTCTTGCCCGCTCTCGCGCTCACCCTCTCGGGCCTGCACACGCTCGCTCATTCGCTCACTCGCTCACGCTCGGTGCCGATCCCAGCCTGCGCATAGCGACCGCTCGTTGTCAGTTGTCGCTTGCGTGGGTCACTCGCGTGCAATCGGATAGCCCTCGACCATCCCATCGAGTTCGCTGTCCTCTGCAAGATGGGGCGACACTCCGCCATAGAGTGCCGCCCGCGCGAGCGCGTGAGTGGCGACGGGGCTCGTGAAAAAGAGAAGCCCCATAAGCACCACGAGCTTGAAGGCAACGAGCCCGAACCCTGCCTTGAGGATAAGACCCGCAAAAACAAACCCCGCGCCTGTGGTGTCGATCATGCCTGCCGCATGCATGCGCGTAAACACATCGGGCATCCGCAGGAGGCCCAGCGCACCGATGACAATGACGAGCGACCCCACCGCGATGAGCACATCGCTTGCCACAGTGAGAATATCCACAATGAAGGAGCTCATCCGCCATCCTCCTCACTGGGGCGACCGAGGTCGCCAAAGCGCCAGTATTTCAAGACGGCCAGGGTGCCGATCAGATTGAGAAGGCCATAAGTGATGCCGATGTCGAGAAACTCGGGCCGGCCAAAGAGGAAGCCGACCACCGCCAGCAGCACAATGGCCAGGGTACCGATAGCATTGGCGGCAAGCACGCGGTCGAAAACGGTGGGCCCCAAAAGTGCGCGCGCAAGCGCCAGGCCCAAGGCAATGAGAATGGCAAGCGCGCCGGCACCAAGGACGGTCATTGTCTCCCCTCCTCGCCCCGCGCAGCGCCAACTTCGCCCTCTCCAGCGCTTCCCTCGCCCCCCTCGGCGCCTCGCGCAACCTTCCACTCGCCCCCCTCAAGCCGCCGGACGCGGGCATCCATGGCGCCCGAGGCGAGATCGGCGGCACTCTCGCGGGTCAGTGCATGCACCGTCAGCACATCACCCTTGACGTCGACGGTGATCGTGCCGGGCGTGAGGGTAATGGAATTGGCATAGATGTTGATGCCGACAGGCGTCTTCTGGCCGGCGCGCACCTTGACGAGGCGGGGGCTCACGGCAAGGCCCGGCGCGAGAACGAGCCTTGATACGGCGATGGTGGATTTGATGATCTCAAGCGCAAGCCAAGGCCAATAGCTGAGCGCGCCCACGAGTAGGTGAATGGGATGGCCCTCCTCATCGGCGACACCCATGCGGCGGGCTAGCAGGACGGTGCCGATCACCGCAATGAGGCCAATGGCGATGAGCAACGTCGTATAATGGCCCGAAAGCAGGAGCCAGAAGGCAAAGAGCACGGTTGCAAGACTTATGAGTCGCATGACCTGAGTCGCATGATCTGAAGTCGCATGATGTTGTACGTTGTCGAGCCACGATTGCGCACCAGCCGGGTGGTCTGGTCAACGCGCCTCATCCGGTCAAGTGTTGATGGGCCCGGCTCTTCGTAGGCCCAGCCCCTCAACGTATGCCCAGCCCTGCAATGCACGCTCAACCCCGCAACGTCTACCCAGTCCCACGAGGCCAGTGACAACGGAAAGGCACCATTTGCATTTGCGCTTATCTCGCCCTACTTCGGCGCATCCCCGCCCCCTCGCCGCCTACCCCGCATTGCCCACGCCTCTTTACGGTTGTCCGGCGCCACCGAACGTGCACAGAGTGGGGCGGCTGTCAACACGCCGATCGATGGGGCTTGTTGTGGAATTGTTGCAGGGCCATTGCGAGGTTGCCGGTCGTCGGATCGTGCGCGAAGATGCGTTCAAGGACGGCCGGCGCGCGGGCCGCGCGAGGTGCGTTTGCGTTGCAGCTTGTAAGTTGTGGCTTGCAAAGAGCGGCCCCAATGGAAGTAGCGCGTACCACAAAAGCATAAGGCGCAAGACTGCCGCACCTGGCCCGATGCTTGCTCTCAGCTGGTCCAACGCTTGCTCGATGAAAGAGTGTCAGCAAAGATGGCATTTGCCGAGGTACAGCCAAGCCTTGGCGAATGACACGCCCTTTCAAACTTGAGACAGGGAGCGCCCGTTGAACCGTTTCATACGTATTTGCCGCACCATGCATTCCTGGCTCGGGGTGCTGGTGCTGCCATGGCTGTTGGTGATTGGCTTTACCGGCTTTTATCTCAACCATGCCGATCTGGTGCTCGATGTCATCGGCCAGCGGCCGTTCTCGGAGGCGGGCTTTGATGCTGTCAAGCCGCCGCGTCCGATCACCATAGACGATGCCAAGAAGCTCTCGAAGCGCATCTGGCCCGACGAGCCCGTCAAAAAGGTTGAGGTCGACACCTACCATGGCCGGCGCAGCTATATCATGGAGAAGCGCTCGGGCCTCATCATCCTCTCAATTCCGACGGGGCACTACTATGTCAAGGATGGCTGGACGCGACGCACCTATGCGCCCGACGGCCGGCTGCTCCATACCAAGGTCTATTGGGATGGCATCTTCGAGGAATTGCACGAGACGGGCTGGCTCGGTGGCGGCATGGGCACCTGGTTTGCCGATATGGTGGCGCTGGCAATGATGTTTTTCGGGCTCACGGGCCTTATTCTGTGGGCGACGCCGCGGCTGCGGCGCTTGCGGCGGCGCCTTTCCGGCCTCCAGCCGGGCCAAAGGCTCAGAAGGATGGGCTCGCGGGGGTATTCGTGAGCGAAGGTCAGTGTGGGCGTTCAGAGCGAAAGTGAGTGAAAGTGAAAGCGGGAGGGGTGCCTGCAAAAGGGGAGGCAGCGCCTATATAAGGGCGAGAGCAAGGACAACTGTGAGAGCGCGAGCAAGAGCGAAAGGGAGCGTGGTAGCGAGATGAACGGAGCAGACAAGGCGCAGACCAGCAAAAGGGTGGTCAAATCGGACGCCGAATGGCGCGCAGCCCTCTCGCCCGAGGCCTATCGGGTGACACGCCGGCACGGCACCGAGCGGGCCTTCAGCCACCCTCTCCATGCAGAAAAGCGCCCCGGACGCTATGACTGCGTTTGCTGCGGCGTGCCGCTTTTCTCGAGCGAGGCCAAATTCGATTCGGGCACCGGTTGGCCGAGCTTTTATGCACCGATCGATAAGGCGGCCATCAGCGAGCACGAGGACTGGAGTCTGTTCATGCGCCGCACCGAGGTGCGTTGCGCGGCCTGTGATGCCCATCTCGGCCATGTCTTTCCCGATGGGCCGCCGCCCACGGGGCTGCGCTATTGCATCAATGGGGTGGCGCTCGACTTTAGGCCGAGCGAGCCTTAAGCTCGCGCGCCTCCCGATCGAGGTGACCAATCACAGAGAACGCGCGCCTGGGTCCGATTGTCAGCGTCCCCGCTGAAGCCCGCGTCCGGGCCCGCAGATGCACCCCAGGATGCGCCAGAGCAAATTGTTGGAGGCGATCAAAGCCATGCCGTCCAACCCCCCCATGCGGCCCAAGCAATCGACACAACCGATCGCGCCCCCCATCGCCAGGCGCAGGCCCAAAGAGGACACACACCACGGAATTACGCGGGTCGACCCCTATGCATGGTTGAGAGCCGACAACTGGCAAGAGGTGATGCGCGACCCGAGCGTGCTCGATCCCGAAATCCGCGCCTACCTCGAGGCCGAGAATGCCTATTTGGAAGCGGTCATGGCGCCCACCAAGGCGCTGCAACAGCGTCTCTTTGAGGAGATGAAGGGCCGCATCAAGGAGGACGACTCGACCGTTCCCGCACCCGACGGGCCCTGGGCCTACTACACGAGCTTTGTAGCGGGCGGCGAGTATCCGCTCATTTGCCGGCGCCCGCGTGAGGGAGGGGGCGGAGGCCTCGGCGCGGCCGAAGAAGCGAGTGCGGGCGGAGGAGACGGACGGAGGGAACGCGCAGTCGAGGGCGTGGGCCAGAGCGAGAGCGGGGGCAACCGCGGCGGAGATGGCGCGGAGGTGGTGCTGCTCGATGGCAACGCCCTCGCCGAGGGCCATGCCTATTTCTCTCTGGGGGCCGCGCGCCACAGCCCCGATCACCGCCTGATCGCCTATGCCACCGACACCAAGGGGTCGGAGTACTACACCATTCGCATCAAGGATATCGAGACGGGTGCGCTCCTCGATGACGAAATCCCCGATACCGCGGGCGGAATCGTCTGGGCCCTCGATAGCCGGACCCTCTTTTATGCCCGGATCGATGACAACCATCGCCCCTATGCGGTCTTCCGCCATGTGCTCGGCACACCGGCGAGCGACGATGCGCTCGTCTATGAGGAGGCCGATCCCGGCTTTTTCGTCGGTGTCGGCCACACCCAGTCGCACCGTTTTATCGTCATCTCATCGAACGATCATGAAACGAGCGAGGTCCGTCTCATCCCCGCCGAGGCGCCCGCGAGCACGCCACGCCTCGTTGCCGCACGTGAGCGCGGTCACGAGTATGCCGTCGAGCATGCCGACGAGCGGCTCATCATCCGCACCAATTCGGACGGAGCCGAGGATTTCCGCATCGTCGAGGCTCCGACCCTCGCCCCCGAGCCGCAAAACTGGCGCGAGATCGAGCCCCACCGCCCGGGCCGGCTCATCCTCGATGTCACCGCCTACAAGCACCACATGGTGCGGCTCGAGCGCGAGGAGGGGCTGCCGCGAATCGTCGTCAGGCGCTGGTCGGATGGCGCCGAGCATGCCATCGCCTTCGAGGAGGCGGCCTATTCGCTGGGGCTTCAGGGCGGCTATGAGCACGACACGACGACCATCCGCTTCACCTATTCCTCGATGACGACCCCGGCCCAGGTCTTCGACTACGACATGGAGGACCGCACGCGCACCTTGCGCAAGACACAGGAGGTGCCCTCGGGCCACGACCCGGCCGACTATGAGACCGCGCGCATCATGGCGCCGGCCAAGGACGGCGAGACGGTGCCCATCTCCCTCCTCTACAGGAAGGACACGCCACGCGACGGCTCGGCGCCCCTTCTCCTTTATGGCTACGGCGCCTATGGCATCGCCATTCCGGCGGCGTTTTCCACCAACCGGCTGAGCCTTGTCGATCGCGGTTTCATCTATGCCATCGCCCACATCCGCGGCGGCAAGGAAAAGGGCTATCGCTGGTATCGCGAAGGCAAGCGGGAGAAAAAGCCCAATACGTTTCATGATTTCATCGCCGCCGCCGAGCACCTCATCGCCGAGCGCTACACGGCCCGCGGGCGCATCATCGCCCAGGGCGGCTCGGCGGGTGGCATGCTCATGGGAGCGGTTGCCAACATGGCGCCCGCGCTCTTTGGCGGCATCATCGCCGAGGTGCCGTTTGTCGATGTGCTGACCACAATGCTCGACGACACACTGCCGCTCACGCCCATGGAATGGCCCGAATGGGGAAACCCCATCACGAGCAAGGACGACTATGAGCTGATTGCGAGCTATTCGCCCTATGACAATGTGCGCCCTGAGGCCTATCCGCCCATCATCGCGCTTGCGGGGCTGGCCGACCCGAGGGTGACCTATTGGGAGCCGGCCAAATGGGTGGCGCGGCTGCGCGCCGAGAAGACCGACGACAATCTCATTCTCTTGCGCACCAACATGGAGGCGGGCCATGGCGGCGCCTCGGGGCGCTTTCGGCGCCTCGAGGAGGTTGCGCTGACCTATGCCTTCGCCATTATGGTGAGTGGGGGCGAGCTTGCCTGAAGCAATCCTGCAAACTCGGAAGGGCCGCCGGTGCGAAGGCGCAGGCAACCTCGCCTGAAGGAAGCCCCGCGAAGTGGGAAGCCCCGCGAAGTGGGGAGG
>WGBL01000299.1 GCA_015494375.1 Hyphomicrobiales bacterium
AGGCAAAGTGCGCCAATCCAGCGCCTCGGCTGCAAGCCCCCACTCCGCAACACAGACCGGGAAAGGTAAGCCTCAAGGACGGCCTGCCAATGCCATGTGGGGCGGCCGATTCGCCCGCGCGCCGGCCGAGATCATGGAAGAAATAAACGCCTCGGTCGACTTCGACAAGCGCCTCGCAGAGGACGACATCCGTGGCTCGTTGGCGCATGTCGAGATGCTGGCCGCCACCGGCATCATCACAAAAACCAATGCCGCGCGCATTCGCCAAGGTCTAGAGACCATTGCCGACGAGATCGCGGCGGGCGTGTTCACATTTTCGCGCGCACTCGAGGATGTCCACATGAACATCGAGGCGCGGCTCTTCGAGCTCATCGGGCCCGTGGCCGGCAAGCTCCATACGGCGCGCTCGCGCAACGACCAGGTGGCGACCGATTTTCGCCTCTACATCCGCCGGATGATCGATGGACTCGATGCAGGGCTGGCGGAGCTGCAAGGCAACCTCGTCGCCCAGGCTCTCGCCCATGCCGAGACGGTGATGCCGGGCTTTACCCATCTGCAAAACGCCCAGCCTGTGACTTTCGGGCATCACTTGCTCGCCTATGTGGAAATGCTCGCGCGCGATCGTGGCCGTCTTTCCGATGCCCGGGCACGTCTCAACGAATGCCCGCTTGGCGCGGCCGCGCTCGCCGGCACCTCGTTTCCCATCGATCGCAAACAGACGGCCGCAGCGCTCGGCTTTGCCCGGCCCATGGCCAACTCGCTCGACGCCGTCTCGGACCGCGATTTCGTGCTCGAGACGCTGGCGGCGGCAACGATTGCCGCGGTTCACCTTTCGCGCCTGGCCGAGGAAATCGTGCTCTGGACATCGCCCGCCTTCGGCTTTCTCGCGCTCTCGGACCGTTTCACGACGGGCTCCTCGATCATGCCGCAAAAGCGCAACCCCGATGCCGCCGAGCTCGTGCGCGCCAAGACGGGGCGCATCGCAGCCGCTTTCCAGTCACTTGTCATGGTCATGAAGGGGCTGCCACTCGCCTACTCGAAGGACATGCAGGAGGACAAGGAGGCGACATTCGCCGCGCTCGATGCACTGGCGCTCATGATTGCAGCGATGGCGGGGATGGTGGCAGACATGAAGGCGAACCCCGAGCGTCTGGCCGAGGCGGCCGCTACCGGCTATGCGACCGCGACCGATCTTGCCGACTGGCTCGTGCGCGAGAAGGGCCTCACTTTCCGCGAGGCGCACCATGTCACGGGGCGCATTGTGGCGTGCGCCGAGGCGCGGGGCGTGGCGCTCGACGCGCTCACGCTCGAGGATATGAGGGCGATTGACAAGCGGATCGACCAGGGGGTGTTTGACGTGCTCAGCGTCGCGCGATCGGTCAAGAGCCGCAAGAGCTATGGTGGAACCGCGCCACAGAACGTCCGCAAAATGGCGCAAACCTGGCAAAAGCGCTTGGAAAAAGAGAAGGTTCGGCGCTAGATTGGCCCGAGGCCAACCGATGCGCCGTGTGACGGGCTTATGCGCCGTGTGACGGGCTTATGCGCCGTGTGACGGGAGCTGGGCGCCCAGTCGCGACCCGAGAGCGTCCAATCGCGTGCCTAACCGCGTCCCCAACGGGACCCCAAGTGGGCGCCCCAAGAGGGCACCTCAAGCGGGCGCCCCAAGAGCGCGGGGTGGTATCGCGGGCAAGATCGTGTCCCCCGTCAAGATGGCGCGTTGCGAGGGATGATCCATATTACGCCAGGCGCGCCTTCGCGTAGCAGGTCGGGGCCGTGCGCACGATGAGTCCTCGCTGACCCGGTGAAGAGCGTCATGAGCCGGTGAAAAGCGTCATGAGAAAGCGTCATGAGACATAAAACGATTGGCATGTTTTCACTATTGGCGCTCGCTGCGCTGGGGCTTGTGCTTGCCGGGTGTGGCGTCAAGGGCCCGCTCGAGCCGCCTGCGGGTGTCGTCAACAAATCGGCGCCGCCGGACCAATCGAAAACGGAGCCCCACCGCCCCTTCATCCTCGATGGACTCTTGGAGTAGCGGCAGTCGAGCCGCCGTTTTGGGGGCCCTATGAGGACGGGAGTGAGAGTCTCGGGGCGGCACACTCGTTTCCAAGCAGCGCAACATTTGTCGGTGGGCGGGCATCCGCCTTAGTCTGCTTCTGCTATAGTCTGCCGTCATGCACCATTTCCGCTATAGAAACGGCATCCTGCATGCCGAGGACGTGGACGTGCGCGAGATCGCCGCAGCCGTCGGCACGCCTTTCTATTGCTATGCGACAGCGACAATCGAGCGCCATTACCGAGTGTTCGCCGAGGCTTTTACCGAGCTCGATCCGCTCATTTGCTATTCGATCAAGGCCAATTCCAACCAGGCGGTGATCGCAACCCTTGCGCGCCTTGGCGCGGGCATGGATGTGGTCTCTGAAGGCGAGTTGCGCCGGGCGCTGGCGGCGGGCGTTGCACCCGACAAGATCATCTTCTCAGGCGTCGGCAAGACGCGCGCCGAGATGGCCGCCGCCCTCGATGCCGGCATTTTGAGCTTCAATGTCGAGTCGGAGCCCGAGCTCCATGCCCTTGCCGAGGTGGCTGCGGGCCGCAATCGGCGCGCGCGGGTCTCGCTCCGCATCAACCCCGACGTCGACCCGCACACCCATGAGAAAATCTCGACCGGCCGCGCCGAGGACAAATTCGGCATTCCCTATGACGAGGCCCCCCGACTCTATGGCATTGCGGCGGGGCTCGAGGGGCTCGAGGTCTGGGGCGTCCATATGCACATCGGCAGCCAGATCTCCGAGCTCGCGCCGTTCGAGCGGGCCTTCGGGCTCATGCGCGCGCTCATAGTGGCGTTGCGGGCCGAGGGCCACGACATTCGCCATGCCGACCTTGGCGGTGGACTGGGGGTTCCCTATCGAAAGGACGAGCCCGACCCGCCACACCCCAGCGACTATGCTCGCATCGTCGAACAAGCGCTCGGCGACCTGGACCTCCAGCTCGCGCTCGAGCCCGGGCGGCTGATCACCGGCAACGCGGGCATCCTGGTCACCCGCGTGCTTTACAACAAGCCGGTGGACGGCAAGCACTTTCTTATCGTCGATGCGGCCATGAACGATCTGATGCGCCCCACACTTTATGACGCCCACCATGAGATATGGCCCATCGCCGAGGAGGCCAATGCGGGGCCCATGCGCCCGACCGATGTGGTGGGGCCCGTCTGCGAGACGGGTGACTACCTGGCGCGCGGCCGCTTGTTGCCCGCGTTGCCTGAGGGCGCGTTGCTGGCCGTCATGACCGCGGGCGCCTATGGCGCGGTGCAGTCGGGAACCTATAACTCACGCCCGCTCGTGCCCGAGGTGCTTGTGCGCGGCGGCAAGTTCGCCGTCGTGCGGCCGCGCCCGAGCCATGAGGATCTTATCGCGCTCGACCGCCTGCCCCCTTGGCTCTCATCCAGGGGCTGAGGCCCAAGCTCCAGAGGAGAGCCAAGGGGGCAGGTGGTCGAGCGCGATAAGATCCTCATGGCTCGGGCGCGGCCGCACGACGGCGAACTTGCCGCCGCGCACAAGCACCTCGGGCACGAGCGGGCGTGAGTTATAGGTTCCCGACTGCACCGCGCCA
>WGBL01000300.1 GCA_015494375.1 Hyphomicrobiales bacterium
ATATGTGTATAAGAGACAGGGAGCTGACGAGAGCGGTGGAGCCGACGATTGCGGTGAAACCGACGGGGGCGGCGGAGCTCACGAGAGCGCCTCCGCCGTCCCATCAGAGACCCAAAATGAGGATCGCACGGCCGCCATTGAAGCGGGTCGCAAGCTCTTTGCCGGACCATGCGAGTTCGTGAGAGGCGCCGCCGATCTGGCCGGTTTGCCTGCGCCCGACCGCCCCGAGGTGGCCTTTGCCGGGCGCTCCAATGTCGGCAAGTCGTCGCTTCTCAATGCGCTCGTCGGCCGGCGGCAACTGGCGCGCACCTCGCGCACTCCCGGCCGCACCCAGGAGCTCAATTTCTTTGCGCTCCGCGAAAGCTGCTATCTCGTCGATCTGCCAGGCTATGGCTATGCCCGCGCCGGCAAGGCGCAGGTGGCCGCCTGGTCGCGGCTTGTGCGCGACTATCTTCGCGGCCGCGCGGTGCTGCGGAGGGTTTTTCTGCTTATCGATGCCCGCCACGGCGTCAAGCCGAGCGATCGCGAGATTGCCGAGCTGCTCGATCGCGCCGCCGTCTCATACCAGGTTGTCTTGACCAAGATCGACAAGCTCAAGGGCGGGCAGTTGCAAAGCATTCTGGGGAAGACCGCCGAAGCCATCTCCAGGCATCCCGCGGCCCATCCCGAGGTGCTCGCAACCTCGGCCGCGGACGGCGTGGGGCTAGCCGAGCTCAGAGCCGCCATTGCGGCCCTTATTGAGGGCTGAGGGGGTGTGATCCGTCCCGCCCCCATGCCGCTTGTTTCACTCGGCTTCCGCTCGGCTCATACCAGGCCGGCCAATGACGAATTCATTGAGCGGCCTGGCATTGTTCACCGGGCATTGTTCACCGGGCATTGTTCGCCGGCTCTTGTTCACCGGCCCCGATTTGCCGGGTGTCACTTGCTGAGCCTCAGTTGAGCGATCTGGAAGGCGATCTCGCGAAAGGCCTGCTGCAATTCCGCGCCGTTGTTGGCGAGCAAAGCCTTGTTCGGGTCCGAGGCGCAATAGGCGAGCGTCTCGATGGCCTGCTGATTGTTGAGCGCGAAGCCGACCGTATAAACGATGACGCCCTTGGCCTTCATGCCGTCGCAAAGTGCCTTGGCCTGCTCGCTTGAGAGGCCGTTCTCGGCCGAGCCCTGCGTATACCAATCGTCGATGCCCTGATAGTACTGGGTGTTGTACTCGCCATCGGTCATGAGCACCGCCACCTTCATGCGTTCATCGGGGTTATAGGGGCCCGGCTGTGCCGAAGCCGGCAGAAGCGGCGCCCACTCGGGCGAGAGCATGTACCAGGCCCAGGCGGTGCCGATATGGCCGGCCGTCCAGCCCGTGGCCGAGAAACTGTCGATTTCGGCCTTGAGCGCCGCCTTGTCGCTCGAGAGCGGCACGACCTCGTTACCCGGTCGGCAACCGCCGCTTGACGTATAGACGGGGCCGAGAAGGGTTGCCGGATTGGCGGCATCAGGCCTGGTGTCGGTATAGGCCTCGGCTCCGGTGCGCTCTGAGACGCACTCGGAAAGTTTCCAGGTGGCGGTGCCGCCCCAGCGATGGCTGAAGGTTTTCGTGTTCGCTGGGGTGCCCCTGACCGCGGTCAAGAGGCTCGCGCCCGGGCGCACCGTCTCGGAAAACGGCACCAGCGCCACGCGCGAGGTGTGCACGCTCTGGTCGTCCTGCACCAGAATGTCGATAAGGTCCTTGGCGGCGACCTTGAGGTCGGCGATTTTCGAGCCCGACATCGAGCCCGTCACGTCGAGCATGAGCGCCACCTCGAGGTCCTTGTCGAGCCCGCCATTGGCGAGCGTCGCCTCGGTGCGAACGGCGATTGCAATTTCGCTCATCCCGAGGATGCCAAGGAAATAGGTCGGCACCGATCCCGTCGCCTCGAGGTGAATGGTCTTGGTGGTGGTGTCCACCTCGTTGCGCGTCAACGAAATATTCGGGTTGCTACCCATTTGCGCCTGGAAGTAGGACGCGGCCTGGGCCTGGGCCTCGGCGATATCACCGTTCACCTGATAGCTGCGCCCGGCGGCGAGTGCCGCCGAGTCGAGAGCGCTCTGAACCTTCGAGCGCGTCGTCAGGCCGTTGCCGAAATCGAGCCCTGCGCCGACGGTGATCATCAGCGGAATGAACATGAGCGTAAACAGCATGGCCACATTGCCACCACGCGCCGAACGAAATGAGCCCGGGCTCTTGCCCATGACACGAGAAGCCAGCGATCGTGGTGGGCTGGCATGCTTGTTGCTGGTTCTGTGAGCGGGGAGTCGGTTGCTTGGGCTGGACACTGGAGCCTCCTCTGTAGCGTTTGGGCTCCATAGAACTGGGAAATCGTCTCCAAATCCTTTGAAACTTATTTAAAATTTGAAGCAATTCATAAGAAAATGCAAAATATGGGCTGTTTCGTTTTTATTTGTTTAAAGCGAAAATTTTAGTCGAATTGGACACATCGCCCAAAGTGTGCTTTGGCCGCCACATTGTCTGGATATTGCGAAGGTCGTGAAGCAGATTCGCGGCGCCGATCAAGAGGTCGCGCCTCATTCAGTCGGACCCGTCTTCACCGCTCGTGAGCCAGGCGCGTCTGCCAAGAACGCCTGCTTCAACCGCGCGTCAAGCGAACTGCAACCGGGCCTCAGCCGCGTTCGGCAATACTCGCGTCAACCGCCGAATCATCACCGTCCGCGCTATTGCCGGCGCCATTCCTGAGCGCCGAGCCGGCGGTGCTGCCGCCCGGGCCTCCGCCGCCGCTTCTGCTGGGGTGTCTCGACTTGATGATGAGGGCGAACGGAGGCGCCTGCCTGATGGCCGTGTGGGCGTCGGCCGCAATGAGCGCAGCGCTGACTTGCAGGGTGCCATCGAAATCCGGTGGCACCACAACAGTTAGGTCCTTGAGTGCCGAGACCGGCACCAGCCAATGACCGCTCTTGATCTCCTCGCCATGGGAAAGACGGGTTCCCGGAGGCAGGCCCGAGAGACCAAGGAACGCAAGCGTTTCGCTCGAGACCCCAACGACCTCGACGGGCAGCACGAAGGGCTCGCCGGCCCAAGCAAAGCCGTTGCGTGTCTGGACCACGCCGGCGGCAACGCCATCGACCCCTTGGGTGATGCCGGCCACGGCCGCATTCGACGCTCTGCCGCCCGACCACGGCAGCGGCTGCCCGCTCACGAGCAGGTATGACATGACGGCGACCAGAACGGAGATGATGCCCATTCCGACAAAGAGGAGGGGGCCGCCATGGGCGGAAAGGAAATCGGGCTGGCCGGACGTGCGGCCATCGGCCAGCCAATGTGAAAGCCCACCGCCCCCTGGCTCGGGGACAACGGCGAGCATGCCAGGCTGCTGCGCGAAGTTCGCGGGTGCCAGCTCGCCTCGCCCGCTTTGGAGCGCATGGCCCCCGCTGGCCGAGGAATTGCGATCGTCTGCCGCCGTCGGCACTTCTGAGGGAAAAGGCGCGGGGACCAGTGTCGGCGTGGAGAGCTCGGGCTCGGGGAGCATTATGAAACCCTCGCCGGCATGAGGGTGCGTGGACGGGCCCGCATTCGCGCCCGCTGCCTCATGGCCGGGCGCAGCGGCCGCATGATCATCTCGTGCGCTGTCTGTGCTTGCCGGCGGACTGTTTGCCAAGCCCGCCTGCTCACCCGGCCAATGGGGCGCCCCGCCTTCTGAGCCTACCGGATGCACCGCCCCCGTTGCGCTGGTCGGCACGGCCGCATGCGCCTGCCCCGCCGTTGCCCGGGCCGGCCCCGCCTCGCCGCCAACAACCGCGGCGAGGTCTGCACACGCGGCAAGCACTTCGTCGAGGCTTTCAAGCCGTTCCGTAAGTCGCCCTCCTCGCACCAGCGAGGGCCGGGACTGGGTTTGGGGTTGGGGTTGAGGTTGGGGTTGAGGTTGGGGTTGAGGTTGCGGCCGGGCCTGGGGGTGAGGTTGGGCCTGAGGGTGAGGT
>WGBL01000301.1 GCA_015494375.1 Hyphomicrobiales bacterium
CTGCTAGGCTTGGTGCTGAGTTGATGTTGATTCGGGGGCGCCCGGAAGATGCGGCAACGGTCGCGCTTGCGCCCCTTGGATTAGGCAAGCGGGGATCGGTTGAGGCATGGCGAAAAAGACGAAAAAACACGGACGCGGCAAAGGGCACGGCCCGCGCAGGAAAAACTACCACACCTGGGAGGTCGATCTCTGGATCACCGATTTCAACCGCACCGAGATCGGCATCTACAAGCATGCGCGCCATCGCGCCAAGTCGCGCCAGTTCACCAAGGACATGGACATCTTCGCCGAGGTCAAATACGGCGGCGAGCGCACCCACTTTCTCGGCTATCGCAAGGCGCTCTGGAAAAAAGAAGAGGGCATGAGCAAGCGCCTTGTGATCAAGCAGTTCACCACCGAGATGAACTGGCGCGCGACCCTCGATCTCCTCATCGGCCGCTCATTGCAACTGAGCCATGGCGCGGGCGGCTTTCCGGTCACCGCCTTCTCCATCAACATCTCGGGCCACGACCAGATCATCCAGGTCGAGCGCTCGGCCTACAAATGGGCGGGTACGCCGGAGAAGTTTTCTTTTTTCATCCTCAAGGATGACGGCAAGCCCTATTTCTATCGCCTGCGCCGCAACTGGATCAGCATTGGCGACGACTACAAGCTCTATGACGAGCACGACCGCCTGGTCGGCAAACTGAATGGCCGGGTGCTCAACCTTGGCGGCAAGTGGAAGGTCTGGATCGAGCCCGAGCACGCCGACCCGCGCCTCGATGTGGTGCTCCAGCTCTTTTGTGGCATGCTCAAGTTCAACGACGACTGCCGCCATCACATGGAGGACCTGGTCGACGCCATGCACGACGGCAAGATTACGCCGAAGCTCGAGCACCACGAGGCCGAGCTCTACCTCAATCCGCGCCGGGTGCGGTGACTTATTGGGGACAATATACAGTTGGCGGCCTCGAAAAGCCTCGCTCTCACGTCATCACCCGGCTTGACCGGGTGATCCAGGGGCCGAAAACACGGTGTTTGCCACTCTGGATTGCCGGGTCAAGCCCACTGCTGTCCGGTTGACTGTTGTTTTGTCTCCCCCTTTTAGGAGGAGGCCGGGCCGAGGGCGAAGCCCAAGGCCCGGGAGGGGGGCATTGCATAAAACAATACTCGTTCGCAACCAATTGAATGTACGATCAAATGGTCTCCTTCCACCCCCTCCCCGACCCTCCCCCTCGAGGGGGAGGGAGGAATAAAACTGGCTGGTGGAGGAACGAACCAATGGCGGTTCAAAGTTGCACCGTACCGTGTCCCAATGTGCGAGCCATCAGGAAACGGCGCAGAATCAATGCCATGCGCCTTCCGGACCCGGGTTTTTCCCAGGTTTCCCGGTATCCGTATACTGCCCCGGGACTTCGCGAAAACCCTCGCGGGGCGGGGTTTTCAACTCCGACCTCCCTGTTCATGCCGCCCCTCGCCGTCTTGCGCCGAGGCTGGGTTGGCCGTTGCGGCCGGTCTGAACGTTCCGGTCGGGGTTCAAAACCCGACCGGCGCCAGGCGGATCGGAGTTCATGGCCGAGTTCGAGGCAGAGGCAAAACGGAGAAAACATAACCATGCGCCTCATCCCGCCCCACCGGCCCGGCCTCCAACGGCCATGTCGAGCGCAACAACGCAGTCTGGCGCTGCGCGTCCTATGCCGTCTGCGAGCTCCGCAATACACAAACTCTCGATAGGCTCAACCCGCTCCATGATGCCTTCGCCCACCTTGCCACACATTCCGCCCCCACAACGCACTTGCAGGCTTGACACCGCTCGCGCACCTCAACCAACGCAACGCCAGAACCAAAACTCAAACCTCTGAAATGCACTCAACCATTACAACCCCGGACACGCGCTTGCGGGGGGCGCCGCGATCGGCTAGAACGCGGCCCACAGCAGCGCCGAGGCATCTCCAGGCCGCCGGCCGGCACGATTTCTGGTAATCTTATTCACATGGCGAAAGGCAAAAGGAACCGGGGGCCCAAGGCACGCCTGCCGCGCGGCTTGCGCGATATTGGCGGGGTCGAGGTCCGGGCCACGGCGGCCATGCTTGCCAAGATACGCGAGGTCTATGAGGCCTACGGCTTCGAGCCCCTCGAGACCCCGGCCTTCGAATATACGGATGCGTTGGGCAAGTTTCTGCCCGACGAGGATCGCCCCAACGAGGGCGTGTTCTCATTTCAGGACGAGGACGGGCAATGGCTCTCGCTCCGCTATGACCTGACGGCACCGCTCGCGCGCTACGTTGCCCAACACTGGGACCAGTTGCCCAAGCCCTTCCGGCGCTATCAGTGGGGGCCCGTCTGGCGCAACGAGAAGCCCGGGCCGGGGCGCTATCGCCAATTTACCCAGTTCGACGCCGATACCGTGGGCACGCCGAGTGTGGCCGCCGATGCCGAGCTTTGCATGCTCGCCGCCGAGACTCTCGAGGCGCTCGGCATCCCGCGCGGCAGCTATCTGATCCGGGTCAACAACCGCAAGTTGCTCGATGGCGTCCTCGAACGGGCCGGGCTCGATCCCTCAGACAGCGCCCATTCGCCCCGGCGCCTTACAGTCTTGCGGGCCATCGACAAACTGGACCGATTGGGGGTGGCGGGGGTGCGGCTCCTGCTCGGCGAGGGGCGGCGCGACGAATCGGGCGACTTCACCGAGGGGGCCAGGCTTTCAGAGGCGCAGATCGAGACGGTGCTTGGCTTTGTGACGGCCGGGCGCGCAAGCCCCGGTGAGACACTCAGCACCATCGCCGATCTGGTCGGCACGAGCGCGGTCGGCAAAGAGGGGCTCGCAGAGCTCGCCGAAATGGGCGAACTCCTTGAAGCGGCCAGCTTCGATGCCCAGCGGGTTCGTATCGATCCATCCGTCGTCCGTGGCCTCGAGTACTACACGGGCCCCGTGTTCGAGGCCGAGCTGACCTTCGAGGCCACCACGACAGACACCACAGAGGAGACGGGCAAAGGCAGCGGGCGCATTGGGCGAAGTGAAAGAGACGACGGCAAAGACGACGGTAAAGACGACGGTAAACAGATGGGAGTTGTCGCGCCCACACGCTTCGGCTCGGTTGGCGGTGGCGGCCGCTATGACGGCCTCGTTGCCCGCTTCAAGGGCCAGGCGGTGCCGGCTACGGGCTTTTCCATCGGCGTCTCGCGGCTCTATGCCGCACTTGAGGCACTCGACAAGCTGGGCGGCATGGCGGGCGGCGATGCCGCGGCCGCGGGACCCGTCGTCGTCCTTGTCATGGACCCCGAGCGGCGCGCCGAATACCAGCAGATGACCATGGAGCTGCGCGCGGCGGGCCTGCGCGCTGAGATGTACCTTGGCACCGCGGGGCTGCGGGCCCAGATGAAATATGCGGACAAGCGCCGGGCGCCGTGTGTCGTGATCATGGGCGAGGACGAGCGCGCCCGCGGCGAGGTGACAATCAAGGACCTTGAGGAAGGGGCGCGCCTTGCCGCCGAGATCGCCGACAATCGCACCTGGCGCGAGGCGCGGCCGGCACAAGTTTCGGTGCCCCGCGATGAGCTCGTCCAGACGGTGGCGGCGATCGTCGAAGAGAAGCCCGGCCGGGGCGGGGCATGACGGGGCCCGGCGGTCCGGTCGCACACTCGGCGGCCGAGAGATGAGGCCAGTTGCACACTCTGCGGCAGAAGGGAGCAGGTCAGTTGCACACGATGCGGCCAAGAGCGGCAAACACATGCGGGAGAGGAGATGGGCCAGCACGGCCATGGACGCCATGAGAATCCGGTTCCCGAGACTTGCAGCCGGCCCGCTCGGGCTCCGTGGGAGCTAAGCCAATGGCCGTCGAGTCATCCCAGGGTGTTGCGCTCGAGGCTCTCGAGAGCCAGGCAGCGGCCATGCGCAAGGTCTTTACCGAGGCGGGCTTCGAGCTCGTGGCCCCGGCCATCCTCCAACCAGCCGATGTCTTTCTCGACGTGGTTGGCGAGGCCCTTCGGGGGCGCACCTATGTGTTCACCGATCCCGATGGCACCGAGCTTTGCCTGCGGCCCGATCTTACGGTGCCGACGGCGCGGGCCTATCTGGCACGCTACCCCAAGGCCGATGTCCGGGCGCGCTATTGCTACGATGGACCGACGTTTCGCTTTCAGCGCGGCGGGGGGGATACCGCACACCCGCGCGAGTTCCGTCAGGTGGGGGTCGAGGCCTTCGGCCATACCGACCGCGAGAAGATGGAGGCCGAGATCGTGGCCCTTGCCATTGCCGCCGTCGAGGCCGCCGGCCTCAAGTCCTGGCGATTACGTTTTGGCGACCTCGGCTTGTTCCAGGCTTTGCTCGGAGCGCTCGAGATGCCTGAGCGCTGGCGGGCGCGCCTTAAGCGCAACTTCTGGCGCCGGCATGCCTTTCGCGCCGAGCTCGAGCGCCTCGGCAAAGGCTTTGGCGATGGCGACTTTGAGGTCCCCGGCGAGCTCCTCGATGCGCTCGATCCCGCCGATCCCGAAGCGGCCGAGGAGAAGGTCGCCGCCCACCTAGAAAGCCGCGGCATTCCGCTTATCGGCACCCGCTCACTCAGCGAGATCACGGCCCGGCTGCTCGATCAGGCGGCCGACCGGCGGGCACCTCCGCTCACCGCTCAGGCGGTCAAGACAATCGAGGACTATGTTGCGATCAAGGCGCCGCCTAAGGCTGCAGGCGCACGCATCGATGACCTTATGAGCGAGCGCGGTGTCGATATCGGCCCGGCGCTCGAGAGCTATCGTCGGCGGCTCGAGCTCTTCCGCGAGGCGGGGATCGATCTTTCGGTGGCCGAATTCTCGGCCGAGTTCGGGCGCAACCTCGAGTATTATACGGGCTTTGTTTTCGAGCTCGAGGTGGCCTCGCTCGGCGCTGGCAGCCATATCGCGGGCGGTGGGCGCTATGACAATCTGCTTGCCGCGGTGGGGGCGCCGCACGAGGTGCCGAGTGTCGGCCTTGCGATCCACACCGAACGATTGCACTTAGCCGTCGAGGAGGGGCTGTAGATGGCTGACAAGCTGATCATCGGCGTGCCCTCGAAAGGGCGGCTCATGGACCGTACGCTCGAGGTCTTTGCCGCGGCCGGTCTCAAGATCAAGCGTGACGGCGAGCGGCGCGGCTATCTCGGCCACATCGAGGCACTTGGTGGGGCGGAGGTCTCGTTTCTCTCGGCGGCCGAGATCGCGCAATCGATCAATTGCGGGCGGGTGCATTTGGGAGTGACGGGCGAGGACTTGATCCATGAGCAGATCAGCGACCTCGAGGCGCGTGTCTCGCTCCTCAAGGCGCTCGGCTTCGGCCGGGCTGATGTCGTCGTTGCGGTGCCGACCTGCTGGATCGATGTCTCGCACGTCTCCGACCTTGAGGATACGGCCGAGCGTTTTCGCAAGGCCCACGGCCGGCGGCTGCGGGTAGCGACGAAATATCTCAATCTCACGCGCCGTTTTTTCGCCGAGCACGGTGTGACGGGCTATCGGATTGTCGAGAGCCTCGGCGCCACAGAAGGCACGCCGGCCGCCGGCACCGCCGATCTCATCGTCGACATCACCTCGACGGGGGCGACACTCGCCGCCAACAATCTCAAGGTGCTGGCGGATGGCGTGATTCTGAAAAGTCAGGCCATCCTTGTGGCGTCTAAAGGCGCCGACTGGTCGGGTCCTGCCTGTGAGGCGCGCACCGAGCTCATGGCCCGGCTCGAGGCCTGAGTGCGCGGATGCCTTCTTCTGGCGGTCTGGCTTCGAAGCGAAAAACTCCTCGATTCGCCCGCCGCTTGTCAAGATTGCAGCTTCGCTCAGCACTCGCTATGACAGTGGCCGATCGGTGGCCCTTTGGCCTCAAGTGGGGATAGTGGGGATAGTGATGGGACGGTGATGGCACGGTGATGGGGACAGTGAAGGACTTTTGTTACTGTCGCCTCTCGCAACGGGCTCGGCAAAAGGATCGCTGTTCTCAATCGAGATTGCTGCTCAAACCGGAAAGCCGAAGCGTTCGGGATGTCGTCTGAGATGGTTGCCAGCGAACGGGCCACAATTCTGGCCGAGCTTAGCCCAAGCTACATGCTCAGGCCCGCAAGCGGCGCCAGCACGCCCCTCCCCACGCCCACGCCCCTTGTGTTGAGCTTGCCCCACTCGGGCCGGGTCTATCCGCGGGCCTTCCTTGAAGCCTCAAAGCTTGAGCTTGCGGCCTTGAGGCGCTCCGAGGATGCATTTGTCGATGAGCTCTTCGGCGAGGGGCCGGCGCTTGGGGCGCCGCTTCTTGCCGCACGTTTTCCGCGCGCCTATCTCGACGTCAATCGCGAGCGCTATGAGCTCGACCCGGTGCTTTTCCGCGAGCCTCTTCCCGATTACGCAAACACCCGCTCGCCGCGCGTGTTGGGCGGGCTCGGCACCATCGCCCGCGTCGTCGCCGAGGCGGAAGAAATCTACCGCGAGCCTCTTTCGCTCAGCGCGGGGCTCGAGCGGATCGCGCGGCTCTATGTGCCCTACCATGCCGCGCTCGCGGCGCTCATTGCGCGTGCCCGTCGCCGCTGCGGGGTGGCCATACTGCTCGATTGTCATTCCATGCCCGGGGGCGTGAACACAGCCGCGACCGGCGGCTCGTCAGCGACCGATTTCGTGCTTGGCGATCGCTTCGGCTCCTCATGCGATCCCGCGCTCACCCAGTTGGTAGGGGGCATTTTGTCAAGAATGGGCTATCGGGTGGCCTTCAATCGCCCCTATGCCGGTGGCCATATCACCGAGCACTATGGGCGGCCGCGAGAGGGCGTGCATGCCTTGCAAATCGAGATCGCCAAACCCCTCTATATGAATGAGGAGACGATCACCAAGCACGACGGTTTTGAGAAGCTACGCCAGGCGCTTTCAAGGCTGCTCGCAGAGGTCATCGAGCGCGCACCCGCCCTTTTGCGCGCCCGTGGGGCCAGCCCTGCTGCGACAGCGGCCGAATAGCGAGTGGGGCGGGCGGGGGCGGAATCCTGTCTCTTATACACATCTC
>WGBL01000302.1 GCA_015494375.1 Hyphomicrobiales bacterium
GGTGATGAATGGGCTTGAGCCCTCGCGGCTCTTCCTCACCGATGTCGAAATCCTGAGGCTCCACTACGCCAAGACACTGCGGCATTGGCGCGAGCGCTTCACGGCGCAGTGGGATCGGGCGGCGCAGATTCTCGATGAGCGCTTTTGCCGGATGTGGGAGTTCTATCTCGCGGGCGCGGAGGCGGCATTCCGTTTCGAGCGGCTGGCGGTCTTCCAGCTTCAGATCGCCAAGCAAGTGGACACATTGCCCATCACCCGCACCTACATGATCGAGGAGGAGGAGCGGCTCAGGCGGCTTGAGGTGGAGGCGCCCGAGCAACGCTTGCTGGCGGGAGAATAGGTGCATACGCCTCTCGACCGCGTGCCCTTTCTGTTCGCGGGCCCTTTCTGTTCGCACACCCTCTCGATTGCGTGCACATCTAAGCAGCGCGCCCATCTCGCGTGCGCGCCAAGGCTCGCCAGGCCATCAAGCGCGCCTGCTGCTTCTCCAGCCACCCGATGGCTGCCGAGGAGCTGCGGTTTGCCGCTTGCCCGTCACATACGCAAACACCCTTCCCCGGCGGCGGGGAAGGGTGCGGCGGCAGTCGATGGGGAGGAGAGCTCTCGGAGATCGGTTGGTTTCAAGCGTTCGGTCGGCTCAAGAGTTATGCGCAGGAGTCGCAACCAGAAGGCTCGGCCGCGCTGACGTGGCGCTTTGGACGGCAAGCGAGAAGCCGAAGAGAATGCACGCCAACACGAGTGCGCTCGTAGCCAGCCCCTTGTAGACGCGATCGCTCGTCGTTACGCATCGCGTCCAGCCCCGCATCCAGCTCGCTGTAGAGCCTGCTCCGGCGCCACTTTCCCTGGCCGCTGCAGAATCCGTTTTCCAGCCCGCTTTCATCGTTAATCCATTCCGCACGCATCCTAGTGATCATGTTAGGAAAGTTGTAACACAGAAAAATCTTAATGTCATTTGCCAAGGACTTTTAACAATAATGATTTCTTTACATCTGGCTTCCGAGGCCCCAAGAACATTAGGGCATGTCTTGGCCGGGCTTTTGCCATTCGCTCGCCCACGGTTCCAGCGGGACTTCGGCAAAGGCAATGCAGCCACGAACCGTCTCGGCCGACACCGCTCTCCCCGAGCGCCGCTTGCGCGGCAGAGCCAAAGCCAGCCCTCAGGGCGTCGCAGAGGCGCCGTCAAGCTTTTCCGTTGGCCCGCAAAGATCATCGGTGTTGAGATACTCGTCCCACTTGGAATCGATATAGCGGCTCGCCTCGGCTGGAGGCATCATGGAGAGCCGACCCTCCGCATCCTTGCGAATGAGCCCTTCCGCCTCGAGCCGCGAGAGGGCGTCATAGAGGTCGAACGCGACCTGGACGCCGAACTCCTCCTCGAGGTAGCGCTCGATCGCGCGGCCGCCCTCGGGCAGCTCCTCTTCGAGCAGCGGCTCCTTGGCGAGGAGCGCATAAAGGAGCATCTCCTCTTTGATGTCTTCTTCCTCGCCCCTGTCGGAAAGCAATGTGAGCACGCCGCGATTGTCGGCGAGATTGTGGAAATAGAGGTTTTGCGCCAGCACCATCATGTATTGGTTGCGCTGGTTGAAGAACTTCATGACCTGCCGGAACACCACACCGACGAGCCCGAGCAGTGCCACGGCCGCCTTGAGCGGGTTTGCGGCGGCCAGAATCTTGGTGGCGGTGGTGGCAACGCTCGCCAGGGTGCCGCCACCGGCGGTGAGCGCCAGCTTGATCTTGTCGAAGGGGCGAAACTGCACCTTGGTGTTGGGAAAGAGCATCTGGATGTCGGCGCGCGGAATGCGCTTGAAGAGCTTGAGATAGATATAGTCGCTCGAGACATCGTCGGGCAGCATGCGACGATAACGCTTGAGCAACTTGGCAGCCTTTTTCTCGTTGCATCCCTCGCGCTGCATAATCTCCTTGATCCGCACCTCGGCGGGCTTGAGTTTGAGCAGCAGGAAGAGGCGCTGGAAAACCGGCACCTCGCTCTCCTTCCAGCCGAGATAGAGCTTTTTCCAGTCGCGCTTGCGCAAGGTCTTGGTGGCGGCCCCGCGATAATAGAGCATCGCCTCCTCGAACTCGGTCAGATCGACCTCGAGATCGAGACCATAGGCCGAGTCCTCGCTAAAGATATCGTCGAGCATCTCTTTGGTGATGCGCTTGTAGTTGGCCCGCTCCAAGAGGCAACGCAAGAGCTCGACAAGGCGCCGACGCTTGTCCGCGCATTCCTCGGGGCTGTAGCTGTTGGCGCGCACGGTATCGCGGTCGGGGCTGAACGGCAGATAGGCCTCCTTGAGGCGCAAGAGGCGCTCAGTGTAGGAGAGATGGCGCCAATGGGCGAGAACGCGGAAAAAACGCCGCACACTTTCAGCCTCGCCATTGGGCCAGGCCCGCTCCTCGGTGAGCCGCTGCATGAGAGCGAAACGCGAGACCGGGATGAAATGCTCGCGCTCGCCGCTCTTCACAACCGCCGAGCGGGAGGGCGCAGCATCGGCGGCGCGCACCTGATCCTCGGCACGCGCTGCGCCCACGGCATTCTCGCGCTCGGCCGGCCCCACGGCCGCCGCCCTATCGGCCGTCGCCGCATGAGTGCTCATCATGGCTTCACCCTCCCTTGCCTTTATCGGTCGTGGCCATCCTGCCCCCCCCTCTCGCATGGCCGCCTAAAGCCTGCGGGCATCACTCGTGCCATCTGCCCGCGCCAATACAGTTGGCACCCACCGCCTCATGCCCCCCACTGTGGGCCAGGGGGCCAGGCGATCGACCGGGCGGCGCACTGCGCACCTGGTCGCCGCGTGCTTCTTGTTGGCTGATTTTCAAACCATTTAGCCTGTTTCGGCGCCATTCGGAAGTGGGCCGCGGTGGCCAAACCTCAACAACACTCTTCTGCTTTGTGTTGGCGATTGGTCCTCAAAGGCCAAGCACCGACAAACAGCTTCCGCATTGCACCAACGGGTCAGCAGACGCGGCAGTTCAGCAAGCAGTGCTCAAGCCCGAATTGTCGCCAACCAATTGTCGGCAATCAACTAACACATGAGCAGCCGAGCAGCTCGTCGGAAAGCGCCGCAATCAATGGCAGGCGCCGCGCCCAGCGGCAAGCGCTTGCCCCGCCGCGGCTGCAGGCATTCATCTCGTCGCCACGCGCTCAGCTCGTCGGCAGGTCGAGCCTGCGCGTCAGGTTCTCGAACTCGCGGCGCAATTCCTGGTCCTTGAAAATCTGATCGAACCCCGGCGCCTCGAGCTTTTGCAGGGCCTCGAATGACGAGGCGGCATCGCGAATGAGGGCGCGCAACTGAAAGCTCGCCTCGACGGTCTCATAGGTGTTGTCGGCGATCCTGAGATCGCGCACCGCCTTGAGCCGCGCCCGCGCCAGCTGGTCGCGCTGCTGCAAGAGATACGAGCGATAATAGGCCGCCACCCGCAACGCAAATTGCGGGGACTTGAGGTTGGCCTCGAGCGCGCGCCGCTGATCGGGCCGGTTTTTGCCCTTGAGCAGACGCCGCGTCTCACGACGGGTGCGGCGGATGTCGCGCTCGATCGCCGCAAGGCGCGGGATATATTGCCTGTCGATCTTACCAATAAGCTGGTCCTGGGCGTGCACCAGCATGGCAAAGAGCGCCGCATGCATGGCGAAATACTTGCGCGCCGCCGCCGCGTTGTCGCCGCTCGCCTTCACCATCTTGGCAAGCTGCGCATCGATCACTTTCGCCGCGTTAAACGTTGCGATCAGCTTGACAAGATCATCGGACAGAACACTGTCGAGCAGAAGATCGACCTCTTCGCGCGACATCTCGAGCCCCGACCTGGCAAGCGCCGCATGAATGTCGGCCTTGGCCTTGGCGATCTCGTTTCGGTTCTCATCGATGCGCTTTTCGAGATCGGCGATCTCCTCGCCAAGGCTCGCGACCGTATCGTTAAGAATTCCCGGCAGGAGGGCATCCGTGGGGGCCGTCAACTGGCGCTCGCGCAGCTTGATAATTTGCGCCTTGAGGTCGTGTATGGCCTTGCGGCGCGCAGCGAGCGTCTTCTGCATCTCGACGATGGGCACATCGGTCACGATGGCAAGCGCGGCGTCGAGCAATTCGCGGATGCGCTTTTCCCGATCCTCCTTGGTCTCGGTCCAAACCGGCGGGATCAGGAACTCGTCTTTTGAGGGCAGGCGACGCGCATCGGCGCGGTTCTTGGCCGCCTCCTCGAGGATGTCGTCGATCGCCCGCAACAGCTTGGCCGACTGCTCATAGAGCGGATCGCCCGCACGCGGATCCTTCTCGCCCTCGCCAATCTCCGCATCGGCCCGACCCCTCGCCTCAACCCGTGTGCCCGCGGCCCTGTCGCTGTCGCTCGCCGCCTGGACCGGCGAGCCCCAGTGCGCCACGACACCCCAAGCCACACCGGCGCCCAAAACCAAAGCCGCCAGCGGCCGACAAATCCCTCTTTGTGCAACCATGAAGCACCTCCGAACCTCTAAGTAGCTATTCTTTTTGGTCATTCAATGGTTTTCGGCACCCAAAAGGTGGAAAGTGGCGACCTATTGCAACCATCGTTGTTCGCCTGTGGGCTGGCGCAAAGGGCCAAATCGCGCCATGGTGAGCGGTGATGGCCCTGCCAACCGTGGTGTTTGGCGCCACGGGGTTGGGCTGGATGCATTGTTATGCTCATTTTGCGAATAATGAGGAGGCAGGCATTGCAGCGAGCAAGCATCGCATTGTGAACACCGGAGTTCAGCCACCATGACCGCCAATCAACTGTCAGGCCTCGATTTCGGGCTGGGCGAGACGGCCGAACTGCTGCGCGAGAGCGTCCGCGCCTTTGCCGCCGACGAGATCGCGCCACTTGCCGCCGAGATCGACCGCACCAACACCTTCCCCCGGGCGCTCTGGCCCAAGATGGGGGCACTGGGGCTCCATGGCATTACCGTTGAAGAGGATTTTGGCGGGGCGGGGCTCGGCTATCTCGAGCATTGTGTGGCCATGGAGGAGGTGAGCCGCGCCTCGGCTGCGGTGGGGCTGTCTTACGGCGCCCATTCCAATCTTTGTGTCAACCAGATCCGCCGCAACGGCTCAGAAGCGCAAAAGCGTCGCTATTTGCCGAAGCTCATCTCGGGCGAGCATGTGGGGGCGCTCGCCATGTCGGAGCCCGGCGCCGGCTCTGATGTCGTCTCAATGAAGTTGCGGGCCGAAAAGCGGGGCGATCGCTACATTCTCAACGGCACCAAGATGTGGATCACCAACGGCCCCGAGGCCGACGTGCTCGTGCTCTATGCCAAGACGGACCCGGATGCGGGCCCGCGCGGCATCACCGCCTTCCTTGTTGAGAAGGGCTTTGCGGGCTTCTCCACGGCGCAGAAGCTCGACAAGCTCGGCATGCGCGGCTCGGACACGTGTGAACTCGTCTTCGAGGATTGCGAGGTGCCGGTCGAGAACGTGCTCGGGCGCGAGGGCGAGGGGGTGCGGGTGCTCATGTCCGGGCTCGACTATGAGCGCATCGTGCTCGCGGCCGGGCCGCTCGGCATCATGCAGGCCTGCATGGATGTGGTGATCCCCTACGTGCACGAGCGCCATCAGTTCGGCCGGCCCATTGGCACCTTTCAGCTCATGCAGGGCAAGCTCGCCGACATGTACACCACCATGAATGCCGCGCGCGCCTATGTCTATGCGGTTGCCCGCGCCGCCGACCGCGGCCAGACCACCCGCAAGGACGCCGCAGGTGCCATCCTCTTTGCCGCCGAGAAGGCGACATGGATGGCGCTCGAGGCAATCCAGGCCCTCGGCGGCAATGGCTATATCAACGACTATCCCACGGGCCGCCTCTTGCGCGATGCCAAGCTCTACGAGATCGGCGCTGGCACGAGCGAGATTCGCCGCATGCTTATCGGCCGAGAGCTCTTCGAGGAGACGGCGTGAGGATCAGGTTTGGCCAACTGAGCGCAATCTGATTATTCGCAGGATAATTGACAGTTTTTCGCAAATCTGTCAGATTATAAAAAGATTGTCATGTTATGAGGTAAAGCGCCAGTGCCCAGGATGGTGGTCAAATCGCTGGGCCGGGCGACCCGGGAGGCCGGCATGCGGGCAAAGGGCCCGAAGGGCGCAAAGGATCCAGGGGGCGCAAAGGATCCAGGGGGCGCAAAGGATCCAGAGGGCGCAAAGTGCTCGAA
>WGBL01000303.1 GCA_015494375.1 Hyphomicrobiales bacterium
GTTTGTTAACTTCTGCTCATTAGTTTCCGTCAATACAAGTTAACGAATCACAAGAATGCAACCGATTCAGCCAACGGGCGGCGGCTGAATAGACGGGTCAGAGAAACGAGGGTTGAGATGCGGGTCCTACTGATCGAAGATGACAGCGCGACGGCGGAGAGCATCGAGCTGATGCTTACGTCGGAAGGTTTCAACGTCTATACCACCGATCTCGGGGAGGAAGGCGTCGATCTTGGCAAGCTTTTCGATTACGATATCATCTTGCTTGATTTGAACTTGCCCGACGTCAGTGGCTACGAGGTCTTGCGGACGCTTCGCCTTTCCAAGGTCAAGACCCCGATTCTCATTCTCTCGGGCCTCGCCGGCATCGATGACAAGGTCAAGGGGCTCGGCGTCGGCGCCGACGACTACATGACCAAGCCCTTCCACAAGGACGAGCTGGTGGCCCGCATCAATGCCATCGTCCGACGCTCGAAAGGCCATGCCCAATCGATCATTGAGACCGGCAAGATCAAAGTCAATCTCGATGCCAAGACGGTTGAGGTGGACGGCCAGCGCGTGCACCTGACGGGCAAGGAATACCAAATGCTCGAGCTGCTCTCGCTGCGCAAGGGAACGACCATGACCAAGGAAATGTTCCTCAACCACCTCTATGGCGGGATGGACGAGCCCGAGCTCAAGATCATCGATGTCTTCATTTGCAAGCTGCGCAAGAAGCTGGCGGCGGCAACCGGCGGCGAGCACTACATCGAGACGGTCTGGGGGCGCGGCTATGTACTGCGCGACCCCGAAGACTCCTCCTCAGACAACTCGGAGACCGCCGCCGCCTGACATTGCCGACGCTTGACTGCGGGCGATCAGCCGTTTCGGCGTGCCTTGCTTGCGGGCCTTGCCTAGCGGGCCTTGCGTAGAAGCGGTGGCCATGGTTGAGCGCGGGCCTTCGGGCGCCGCATGGCAATCTGCTTGAACGGGCCTGCCCTCCTGCCCTCTATCGCGGCTTGGCACCTGTGTGCGTAATCAAGACAAGCGAGCCAGTGGCGGCCTGCCCTCGACCACGCCACAACCGCGGGTGGGGCGCCCAAACCCGCAGATGCGCGCACCCACGCCCGTAGAGGCAAGCGCCCAAGCCCGCGAACACCGGCAGAGGCGCGTTGTGCAGGATGGCCTCACGTGTGCAGTCCCCCCGGCTGTGCGCAATTGCAGTCACGCGTCCACCTCGCCGAAAGTGCGCCTATTGGACAGCACCTGCCTCTTGGACACCATTTACATGGCCACCACTCCACCTCGCGGCCATCCCATATGACCGCACCCCGCCTGGCCGCCATCCTAAATCGCTGCCATTGTGCCCGAGGCCGCACCCTCTTCGAGATCACCATCAGCGCCATGGCGCTCGCGGCGATCGATGAGCTTGTTGAGCGCGATCACATAGGCACGGGCCGAGGCGACGAGCGTGTCGGTGTCCGCCGCGCGGCCGGTGGTTGTATAGCCGTTCTCCTCGAGCCTCACCATCACCTCGGCCTGGGCATCGGTGCCCTCGGTGACAGCGCTCACTTGATAGAGCGGCAACCGCGCCTCGTGGGGCACCAGCGCCTTGATGGCATTGAAGGTGGCATCCACGGGCCCATCGCCGGTGGCTTCCTTGGTCTCGTGCCGGCCCTCGATATCAAGCGTGATGATGGCCTTTTGCGGCCCTGTGGTGCCGGCGATCACCGTGAGCGACTGCACCTTGATACGATCGGACGCGCTCGCCACCTCGTCGTCAACGAGCGCCACGATGTCCTCGTCAAAGATGTGCTTTTTCTTGTCTGCAAGCGCCTTGAAGCGCTGGAAGGCATCCTGGAAGGCGTTCTCGCCGAGCTCATAGCCGAGCTCCTTGAGCTTTTCGCGAAAGGCGTGCCGCCCCGAGTGCTTGCCCATGACAAGCGAGGACTCGCTGAGGCCGACACTCTCAGGCGTCATGATCTCGTAGGTCTGGGCATTCTTGAGCATGCCGTCTTGATGAATGCCCGATTCGTGCGCGAAGGCGTTCTTGCCCACGATCGCCTTGTTGTATTGCACCGGAAACGAGGTGACGGCCGCAACCAGTTTTGAGGCACGCGCGATTTTGGTGGTGTCAATGCCGGTCCAGTAGGGCATGGCATCGCCCCGCACATTGAGCGCCATGACCACCTCCTCGAGTGCGGCATTGCCGGCCCGCTCGCCAAGCCCGTTGATGGTGCACTCCACCTGCCGCGCACCGGCCTTGACCCCGGCGAGCGAGTTGGCAACCGCAAGCCCCAGATCGTTGTGGCAGTGGGTCGAGAAGATCACCTCGTCGGCGCCCGGCACCCGCTCGCGCAGCATCTTGATGAGGTCGTAGAACTCGTCGGGCACCGTATAGCCCACGGTGTCGGGGATATTGATGGTGCCCGCTCCCGCCCTGATGGCCGCCTCCACACAGCGGCAGAGGAAGTCGCGCTCGCTGCGCGTGGCGTCCTCGGGCGACCACTCGACATCGTCAGTGTGATTGCGCGCCCGGCTGACGCTTTCGGTCACCGCTTCAAGCACCGCCTCGGGCGCCATCTGAAGCTTGTGCTTCATGTGAAGCGGGCTTGTCGAGATGAAGGTGTGAATGCGCGGGCGC
>WGBL01000304.1 GCA_015494375.1 Hyphomicrobiales bacterium
CGGAGATGTGTATAAGAGACAGCTGCTCAATCTTTATGTCGAGGCCGCACAAGGGCTTCATGCCGTCACCTCGCGCTTCCTCCACGTAAGCAACGGCGAAAGCAAGGGGGAAAGCAAGGGGGAAAGCAAGGGGGAAAGGAGCGGTGAAAGCAACGGCGCGCCTCGATCCGAGACGGAAGGATCGTCGGCCGGCGGAGCGATCGAGAAGATCATCCCCAAAACGCCTTTCATTATCGGGCTCGCAGGCAGCGTCGCTGTGGGCAAGAGCACCTCGGCCCGTGTCCTTCAGGCGCTCCTGTCACGCTGGCCCAATCACCCGCGCGTGGACCTCGTTACGACCGACGGCTTCCTTTTGCCCAACCGCGAGCTCGAGGCGCGCAATCTCATGCACCGCAAGGGGTTCCCCGAGTCCTACGACACCGCCCGCCTCCTCAATTTCCTTGCCGACGTCAAGGCCGGCCGCCGCAATGTCAGCGCACCCATCTATTCCCATTTCCACTACGATGTTATGGAAGGCGAGAAGATCGTTGTCGATCGCCCCGATATTCTCATCCTCGAGGGGCTCAATGTTCTGCAACCCGCCAAGCTCCCACGCCATGGCGAGGCCATCCCCTTTGTCTCGGACTTTTTCGATTTCTCGATTTATCTAGACGCCGACGCCCGAACCATCGGCGCGTGGTATGTCGAGCGCTTCATGCAGTTTCGCGCCACCGCCTTTCGCGATCCTGCGGCCTATTTTCACCAGTACTCGAAGCTGCGCGAAGCCGAGGCCCGCGCGACCGCCTGGGAGATATGGCGCTCGATCAACCTCAAGAACCTCGAGGAGAATATATTGCCAACACGCCAGCGGGCCGACCTCATCTTGCGCAAGGGTGCGGACCATCGGGTGGAATCGGTCAAGCTGCGCAAACTCTGAGACGACCTCGGGCCGTGTGGGGCGAAGCCGGACCCATGCGGTTCAGGTGCCAGGTGTCAGGTATCAGATGACAGGCCCGTCATCAACCCGGTTGCGCGGTCTGAGCGCCAGCTGCATGCCTCCGCCCCTTGGTCATGCCCGGGGCACGCTCGGGCATGACGTAAGGCGGAGAGCGGTGCCCTCTCTCTTCGATGTCATCGCCGTCCTCGGGCCAGTGCTGTCCGGTGGCCCTCTATTTCGCCTCCCCCTCTTAGGGGGAGGCCGGGCGGAGGGCAAAGCTCGAGGGCTGGAGGGGGTCATGGGCCAAGCTTGCCCGAGGGTGAAGCCCGAGGCGGTGCCCGTGTTGCGCTCAATGCCGGCTCCGCCGGGCACGCATCCCGGCGCCGGCGCCCGTGCGCCTCAACCATCGGCCGTGACCATCGAGCACCGGGCCACCGGCGCCGTGGTTTGTCTTCTCCCACTCGAAAGGACGACGTATGAGCTGGTAAAGCGCGCGATAGGCGGCAAGCGAGATGAACAGCCAATAGAAGGGAATGAACATAGCGCTCAACGACAGCCGCCGCGCGCCCGCCATGGTGGCCGCCATGAAGCCGAGAACAATCGCAATGGCATAGCCCACACCGATATTGACCGCGGCAACGCCACGCAACACCGCCCCCGCCATGGTCTGAGGCTCGGTCAAGAAGCCCCCGTTCAATTGCGACCAAGCCACCAGAAGATAGAAGATCGGATGCACAAGCGCCGAGAGGATGAGCCCGCCAATGATCGCATGAAAGCCCACAAAGCGGCGCAGGCCCAGCTCTCGCAAGAGCCGCAACGGCTGGCGGGTGTGAACGATATAGGTCTGCATCCAGCCCTTGAGCCAGCGGGTGCGTTGCTTGAGCCAATCGCCGAACCGGGCCGGCGCCTCTTCGTAGGTCTCTGACGCGAGCACCCGGCTGCGATAACCAAAGCGCGCAAGGCGTATGCCGAGGTCGGCATCCTCGGTGGTGTTGTAAGGGTCCCAGCCCCCAACGCGCTCGAGCACCGCGATCGGGAAATGATTGGACGTCCCGCCGAGCGGCAACGGCAGCCGCGCGAGCTCGAAGGCCGGCAGCAGCGCATCGAAGAGCGCCAGATATTCGACGGCGAATTGGCGCGCGAGCCAGCTCTCACGCGCATTGTGGATCCGGAGCTTGGCCTGAACGCAGGCGAGCGTGGGGCCGCCGCTCTCGAACATGGCAAGCGCGCGCCGCAACTGATCCGGCGCGGGAATATCCTCGGCGTCGTAGACAACGACATAGGTGCCGCGGGCGAATTGCAGGGCATAGGTGAGCGCCTTTGGCTTTGTGCGCGGACCCCATCGGGGCACGATAACGATATCCACATGGGCGGCGCGGGCAAACGGCGCGGCGGCGGCACGGGTCTCCTCGTCGTCCTCTTCGAGGATGAGCTTGATGTCGAGCTTGGCCCGCGGATAGTCGAGCTGCTCGAGCGCCGCCATCAGTTGCGCCACCATGTGTGCCTCGCGATAGAGCGGGCAAAGAATGGTGTACATGGGCAGCCCCCTCTCGCCATTGCGCTCGCTTGGACACTTGCTTGGGCCATCGTTTTGGCTGCCCCCGCGCGGTGCCATCGTCGCTTCGCCCCCCTTTCGTGGTGATCCCAACGATTCGTGGGTCGGATGAAGCCCCGCCGCGAGTGTGACGGTGCCGAGCACTCGGAGCAGCAGAATGGCCAGGAACGGCAACGTGAGAAGCGTGGTGAGCGCAACGATCACCGCCTCGGGAACGACCAGGAGGCCGCCGAGCCCGAGCCCAGCCATGACCGCGAGAAAAAGCGCTTGGCCGAGCCAGAGCCCGCTTGCGGCTGACATCGCCGGCTCTCGCCGGGCGAGTGCCGTGATGGCATCCCGCACCAGCCTTTGCCGCCGCTTCCCGCGATGGGACTGGCGCAAGACCTCGGGGCTTGTGAGTGCATAGCGGACCGAGGCGCCCCACGCGCTGGCGAGAAGCGCGCCAAGCTCGCGTGGGCCGAACGCGGTGCCGTCGAGCACGATGGTGGGCTGTGCGCCGTCGCCGGGGCTCACATGGTGCGCAAACCGCGGGGCCCAGAGCGGCTCGTCCTCGGGCACGACAAGAGGCGCGTCCCCGCCCTCGTTCCAGACCATGAGACCGAATTGCGCGGCAAGGGCCCGCACATAGGCCCAAGTTTCGAGCAACCCCTCGGCAAGCATGAGCCGATGCGGTGCGACACCAAGGGCCTCGGCCCGCACAATCGCGGCGACAATTGCTTGTCGATCGAGCCCCAAGCCCATAAGAAACGCATAGTCGTTGAAGCGCTCGCCGCCGCTTGGATGCTCGCCGCCGCATGGATGCCCGGCGCCGGTTGGGTGCGAGGCGCCCCTTGGGTGCGCGCCGCTTCGAGGCGTATGCTCTTCTGGGGGCTCAGCACCTCCCGGGCGGCCGTCACGCCTCCAGTGGTGTCTCTCGTCAGGCCCCATCGGCGTCGGCGACGGTGCGGGCGCTTCGGCGAATCCGCCGCCATGGCCGAAGCGCGCGCGCGGCGTCTGTGTCTTCCGGCCCGAGGTCATGAATTGGCCGATGCCCCCCAATGCCCCACTCGGAGATCAGCGCGAGGCGCCGAATGGGATGCCCAATGAAAGCAGCTTACAGGCAAATGCGGTTGCAATGCATCTGAATATTGTAAAACAATTTCCACGATTTTCATGGATTGGACTGCGAATGCTCTCATTGCGCGCAAATACTGTTGTTGCACAACTTTTAATCATATTGGTCTTTGCGACCTTTCCGGTCGGACCCGCCGCGGGGCAAGCGATCGGCCAGGGAGGCACCGAAGGCAGCAACAAGGCCCAGGGGAAGGTCGAGCAGGCCGCACCCAAACGCTCGGTCATCCGCTTCTTGACCGACAGCGACTATCCCCCCTTCAACTATCGCGACGAGGAAGGCACGCTCGTCGGTTTCAATGTCGATATCGCCCGCGCCATCTGCCTCGAGCTCGACGTCACTTGCGATATTGCGACCCGGCCCTGGGATGAGCTCTTGACGGCCCTTGGCAATGGCGAGGGCGATGCCATTATCGCCTCGCTCGCCATCAGCCCCGAGGCGCTGCGCGAGGCCGAGTTTACGGCCCCCTACTACTTTACGCCGGCTCGCTTTGTCGCCCGCCGCGACCTCGAGCGGCTGGAGATGACCCCCAAGGGCCTCGAGGGCCGCAGCGTCGCGGTTGTGCGCGGCTCGGCCCACGAGGCCTACATCGACACCTTTTTTCGCGATTGCATCCTGAAGGCCTATGAGACCCTCGAGGCGGCGCAAAAGGCGCTTATGGCGGGCGAGGTGGATTTTCTGTTCGGCGACGCCATGAGCCTCGTCTTCTGGTTGACGGGGACGCTGTCGAAGGGCTGCTGCGAGTTTCGAGGCGGGCCCTTCTTCGAGCCGCGCTACTTCGGGGAAGGCGTCGCGATCGCCGTGCGCAAGGGCGACCACGCACTGCGCGCCGACATTGACAAGGCGCTCGCCAAGCTGCGGGAGAGCGGCCGTTATGAGGAGTTGTTCCTGCGCTATTTCCCCCTCAAGGTCTATTGAGTGATTCTCGGACTGGAGACCGTCTATGGCTCGATCAGTGGCGCGCTCACGCCGCGCACGCCGCGCAAGCGACTGGAACCGCAGGGCCGTCGAGGCGGCGCGCCTCGGCGACCACGAGACGGCGGTCATGTTCTTCACCCGGGCGCTCGAGGGCGCGCCGCGCGAGCCATCGCCGCGGTTCAATCTCGGCCTCTCGCTCGAGCGCCTTGGCGAGATTGAAAAGGCGGCTGCGGCATATTCGGCGGCCCTCGCTCTCGCCCCCGATAATGTCAATGCCGCGCGTCGGCTCTCGGCGCTCCTTGCCAACTATCGGATCGAATGCCCCGAGGCGCTTGATGCGCGCGGTCTCAAGGCAGCGCTCGCCTTCGAGACCATAGACCGCGAGCCGGTCGCCGAGACGGCCCTTCGTCACCTCGCTGCCACGACCGAGCTCGGCGTCTTGCGCGCAGCGGCGCGGCGGGTGTATGCGGGGCGGTCGGGCCCGGGCGCCGATGGTGCCCTTCCATCCCCATCCATCGCGACACGGCTTTTCGGCAAATCCGCCCACGCGCTGCTCAGCAACGATCTCTTCGTGCGGGCGCTCGAGACCGGGATCAATCGCGATCCCGCCCTCGAAGTCCTGCTCACCGCCGGCCGGCGGTGAGCAGGACTTCGAGGGCGGGATCGCGATTGATCCCGGTCTCGAGCGC
>WGBL01000305.1 GCA_015494375.1 Hyphomicrobiales bacterium
GAGCCACACCGTTTGCGTGTCTTGCGTGCCGGGTGTGCTTTGCGCGCCGGGCGTGCGGGGCGAGCCGGGTGTGCCCGCTGCCACCTCAGCATCTCCCGAAACCTTGAGAGCATATTGCAGGCGAAACGGCACGCCCGTTCTATGGGCACCATCCCGCGCGCGCAGGCCAGCCAGCAGCGCACTCCGCCTCTGCGCGTCCTCCGCGCGCAGTCGGGCCTGAAAGCGTCGGCCCGTGCTGAGTGTGGCGATCTCCGCGAGGCCGAGCACCGCGCCGGCGCCCGGTGCCCAGGTCAACGCATCGCTTTCGAGGTTCCACGCAAAGCCCGTCGCAGCGAGTGAGGCAAAAAGACGCTCGAAATCGAAGGTCGTGGAGCGCTCAAACCCGATCACGCTCCTATTGGCGTCTTTCCGCTCGGCAGGTGGCATGTCTGCTACGTTTTCTTAAAAAAGGTCCTGGACCAGAGACCTCTCACGATCGATGAAAAACGCGAACGGAAGCTTGCTTGGCCACGACCCCGATGGCTGCAGCGCGCTGGTGACGGGGCAGCGGGGCACTGAAGGAGCCTGTGGCTCCCCTGCTTCTCAGGTGTTTTTCCCAAAATGCTAAATTAGAGCCCAAACGTTAAGAAGCAGCGAACAGGCGGCACACCATCGGACATGCGGCACAGGATCGGACACGCCACCAACGCTATGCGAGGAGTGGTGCCCCGCTTCTTGGTGCCTTGCTTAGTGGTGCGGGCACCTTATGTGCACCCCTGTTTGCGCCTGGGAGGGGTCGCCCCCCTCAGCCACACTGACCCCCGCTCACCGACCCCCACTGCTGTCCGGTTGGATACCCAAGACCAACGTCCAAGTTGCTTGTTCGCACACCTTTTCGGGGGTTGTTCGCTCGAGTGGACACGGTCCGGTCTGCTTTCCGGTCTTGCTCCTCCGCTGCAGCTTTTCTCTGCGTCACTCCCGCCCCTTTCCGTCACTCCCGCGGAGGCGGGAGTCCAGTTCATCGGTTCAATGCTGCGCGCCACAGCATTTCTTTCTTCGACATCAAAGCACTTTTGGCAATGCAATTGTGGCAATGCCGTAATGGATTCCCGCCTTCGCGGGAATGACGTCGTAGCGAGCCGGCCACCGCCCGAGCAAGACCCCGGTGGGGCACCGGACAGCAGTGCACCGAGCGCAGAGCTTGCGCCTGCAAACGGCGCTCGAGCCCCAGCCCCTGCCTCGGGCCGAGGTCGCGGCTCAGGTGATGTCGTGACCGAAGCCGAAATCGCGCCGCGCGGTGCGAATGCCGATGATGGCGCCGGCAACCACGTCAATAGCCGTCATCAGCGTCAAAAGGAAGAAGATCGAGGTGGACGCCTTGGGCACGAGGAGAAATTCAACGATAAAGACGACGAACAGGACCATGGAAAGGGCCTGGTCGGCAAGTGCGCCGCTGCGTGTGAACGTCGCCTTGATGAGCTCGATGCAAAGCAGAATGAGCCCCACCATGAGCAACAGGTCGCCGATGGTGAAAACCCACTCGCCGCCGTTGGGCATGGGCAGGCGAAAGAGCTCAGATACGAAAACGGTGTGCGGCTCCTCACCAGCGCCGAAAAAGACAACGGCGTTGTAGATGATGAGAGCCAGAACGAGTGTTGGAATGGCCTTGATTGACATTTGTTTTCTCCGCGGAACTTGCAGGGCGATCAGTCGAGCATTGCCAGTCGGCGTTGGCGAGGGCGACTGAGTGGAACGGTTGACAAGGAGCGCTGGCGCTCAAAGTGTCCGCGAGCGGGCGGGCGCCGAAAAGCTTTGGCCCGCCGCAGCACGCGACACCAACGCAGCGGCGCAAAGGACGCGGGGCAGTCCATCTTGGGGCGGCCGCCCATTCGGCGCATCCGCCACGACACATTTGGAAAAGCCGCTGGCCGCCTCATCCCAAGAGGTTTCCGGATCAGAACTCGTTCCGCGGCTCGAGGATCTGTCGACCGCGGTACTTGCCGCTCTTCAGATCGATATGATGAGGCCGGCGCAGCTCGCCCGAATCCTTGTCCTCGACATAGGCAGGCGGCTTGAGCGCATCGGCAGAGCGACGGTTGCCCCGCTTCATCCGCGTCACTTTCTTTCTCGGCACGGCCATGGTTTGGCTCCCGGATTTCCCTTTGTTCTTGATGCCCTGTGCTTGATGGGTTGCTCTTGTCTCGTGGCTGGCGTGCGATGGGGGGTCGTCGGCGCCAGTCGAGCCACGGGCCGAGCGCCTTTCGGCCCGGTACGCTGGCAGGATCTGTCCACGAGCCGGCAAGGCCAGGTTCCCACAAGCGCCGAGCCTGCGCTCCCCAAGCCAGCAAGCCCGGCCTCTGGCAACCAGCAGGCTCAGCGAGGCCCAGCAGGCTCAGCGAGGCCCAGCAGGCCTAGTAGAGACCGACCGTCCCGCAAACGTCGTCGGAACCCACAGCGCCGGTGCAGCCAATCACGCACCCCGGCGCCTTATACTGACTTCCACCCGGAAACGCCAGCCTCCAATTGTCACAGAAAATCGCGACATTTGTTTGCTTTGCTATTTGCTTTGCGTGCACGCTCGGCTGGCGACACACAGCCGCAGGCTCGCTCAGCGATCACGCCCCATCCCCCATCAGTGGGATGACGTTGTCGGAATCCAAAGGTGCGCGGCATGAGGCTTGCTCCTGAAACGCCGCGGTCGACTGTACGCGGAGCAGCTTGGCAAAATCGGCCGCCCTCAGGGGCCTTGCCAGCAAAAAGCCCTGCCCCTCATCGCAGCCGATCTCTCGGAGCGCCTTGAGCTGCTCGCTCGATTCGACGCCTTCGGCAAGGACCTGCATGTTCATGGCATGGCCGAGCTTGGTGACCATGTGAACGATGGCGTGGTCGGCCTGGCAACGCAGCATCTCGCGCACAAAGGAGCGATGAATCTTGAGCTTGTCCACAGGCAGGCGCTTGAGGCGATCGAGTGAGGAATAGCCGGTGCCGAAGTCGCCGATCGAGAGATGCGCCCCCCGCGCCTTGAGGGCGGCAAGAGCCTCGGCGATGTCATCCATCGTCTCCTGGCGAAAGGCGCCCTCGGTGATTTCGAGCTCGAGTTGCGAGAGCGGCACGGCCCACTTCGCGGCGGTCTCTTCGAGATACGAGACGAAATCCGGCTGTTGGAGCTCTATGACCGAGGTGTTGATGGCGATTGAGGCGCAATCGAGCCCTGACCGGTTCCAGTCGGCGATCTGACGGCAGACGCGCTCGAAAATCCATTTGCCGAGCGGCACGATGAGGCCCGAGGATTCCGCCACCGAGATAAAGCTTGCTGGCGCGATCCAGCCCTTTTCCGGATGATGCCAGCGCAAGAGGGCCTCAGCGCCGCTCAATGCCCCGGTCTTGAGGTCGAATTGGGCCTGATAAAAGAGCGTCAATGCGTCCTGTTCGAGTGCCTCGCGCAGCTCGGTCTCGATCTCGTTGAAACGCTCGGCCTTGATCCGCAGCGAGGCGTTGTAGCACTGCCAATTACCCCGTCCCTGTTCCTTTGCGTAGTAGAGCGCAAGATCGGCGTTCTTCAAGAGCTCCTGCGCCTCGTTCTCATCGAAGGGGAAGATCGTGACACCGACACTGCAACCCGTATAGATGTTGCGGCCGTTGATCGAGAAGGGGTGCGCAAGCGCCCGCGTAATCGCCTCGGCGACGCAATGGATCTCATCGACATTGTCGCAATCGGTGACGAGGACGGCAAACTCGTCGCCTCCCAAGCGTGCCAAGAGGTCTTTCTTGGCAATCATGCTGCCGATCCGCTCGGCAACCGCCTGCAAGAGCTGATCGCCCACCGCATGACCGAGGGTGTCGTTCACGGACTTGAAGCGGTCAAGGTCGAGCAGGAGCAGGCCCAACAGCCGCTTCCTTCGTCGCGTCGTCTCGATTTGCCGCTCGAGCTCATCGAGGAAAAAGGCACGATTGGCAAGCCCCGTGAGGGCATCGTGGCAGGCGACATAGCGCAATGCCTGCCCCTCCGATCTCTGCTTGGTGAGATCATGCACCACCACGAAGTACATCGCCTCCCCGGCCATCGGGATCGGAGCGATGGAAAGCTCACAAGCCAATCCCGTTCCGTCGGGACGACGCGCAACCACCTCAAGACGGCTCTCGCGATCGAGGCTCACACGCGGCCAATCGTCCTCGCCAAGCTCGAACAGCTCGAAAAGCGAGCACTTGTGGAAATCGCTTTCGTTCCAGCGAAACAGCTTGAGGGCGGCGGTGTTGAAAAAAGCGACATTGGCGTGCTCATCGACGATGAGTACACCATCGAGAATGGTATCGAGAATGCCATAGAGCTGCGCGCAAAGGCGCGCAAACGATCCCTTCATCGCATGCCCGAGTTCCTGTGCGCGCCCTGCCGCTTGCCGACACCCGCACCCATCAAGCGTCTCGCGTTTCCGGCTCGGTTCCATAGCAATTGCGCTTTCAGCCAACTCTTTTCGCCTCCCCTGATGAAAAAGAGAGTTAGCAGGCAAACCATAATGTTTGGCAAACGGCCGACAAGAACAGGCGCGGCACTGAGCCGAAGCCCGATCGCGGCTCCGAGCAACTCATTTGCGCATCTTGTGGCGTTTGTGGATTGTGTGGTTGTGGGGCGTGAACAAAGTGAACGGGTTGCCGTCAGCTCTCTCGCCGGCACTCAGCCCTCAGGCGGCCAGGACGCGATCCACCTCGGTCACGAGCTGGCGCAAATGGAAGGGCTTGGAGAGGACGGTTGCGGCCCTTTCCCGCGTGCCCTCGGTGTTGAGGGTGACGGCGGCGAAACCGGTGATGAACATGATCTTGATATCGGGGTCGAGCTGGCTGGCACGCCGCGCTAGCTCGATGCCGTCCATCTCGGGCATGACGATGTCGGTCAGCAGCAGTGTAAACGGCTCTTCCTTCAGTCGCTCGTAGGCCTCGGCGCCATTGGCAAAGGCGATGACGGCATAGCCGGCGCGCTCGAGCGCACCGACAAGGAAACGCCGCAGCGAATGATCATCCTCGGCCAGGAGAATGCGCTGCATGTGACGCTCAACAGACTGACTCTGGGACATGGGGAAACCAAACCTCAAGGAACGTACTGGATACTCTTAAGTTAGAGGGCCGGTGCCAGAGAAATCTGGCCCAATTTGGGTAAAGGACCGGTAAAGGCTTGCCTCGGCCCGGACAAATGCCGCCAGCGGTTAATCGAGAACGGCGGGCGGGCCGATTGAGCCGCCCATCTGCTCACTCACGCAACCGCACTCAGGTGCGAGGCATTCGTGTGCGCCTCCTCGTCGGTCTCGATCAGAAACTGCTCGATGAGGTGAATGGTGTCATCGTCACGCAGGAGCGGCGCATGCCCCTGCCCGGGGATCGTCGCTCGGCGCATGCGGGGGTTGTGCTGGGCCATCCCCTCGACCGTCTCCTCGCTCAGGATATCGGAGTTCTCTCCCCTGAGTGTCAGCACGGGAACCCGCGAGAGCGCAATGAATTGCGGCCACATGGCGGGAATGTCGCGCTCGATGTCGAGGTTGGTGATGGCCTTGGCGAGCTTGGGATCGTAGCCGGGGCTTGGGGCGCCATTCTCATCGTTGAACCACTGATGCGCCACCTCCCGCCATTCCTCATCGGAGATGGCGGGAAAGTCGGCGGCACTCATCTCGCGAATGAGTTGCGCCGCCTCGTCCCAGTCGGCCGGCAGCGGAACCCGACCGACATAGCCGATGATGCGCGCAAGGCCGTCGCGCTCGATCACCGGCCCGATGTCGTTGAGCACCGCCGCTCCCACCGCAGCGGGACGCAGGACTGCCATGATCATGGCGATGATGCCGCCGCGAGAGGTGCCGATGACCGCGGCATGGTGAATATCAGCCAATGTCATGAAATCGAGCACATCAATGCATTCGATGAGCGGGGCATAATTGCGCCAGTCGGGGTCGTATTGCGAAAGCCCGCGGCCGCGGTAATCGAGGCAATAGACGGCGCGGCGATGGCGGCGGGGGTCGGCGAGCGTGGCCGCCAGCCGGTGGAAATCCCTGGCGTTGCGCGTCAGCCCAGGCAGGCAGACGACCGGACGCCGCGAGCTGCCTGGGGCCGGGTAGTGCCTGACATGGAGCCTGAGCCCGTCATGCGAGGTGTAATAGACGTCGTGCCACTCACCCGTTTCAGACATTCTCGCCCACTCCCCTCGGTGACGACCAGGGCCCAACCAGCAGCCGGGCACTCAGCGCCAACCAGTCCTCCGAGCGACGGCCAGTCATCAGGTGGCGACCAGGACGTTCCGCCGCTCCGACTTCATGTCGTGACGTTACACCGAAGGCGCCGGCCTGCAAATGGCGCTTCGTGCACTTGGTGAAGCCGCTCGATTGGGGACCACCTTCGCGTTGAAGTGAGCCGCGCAATCTGGAGTGCGCCCTGGAGTTCGGACGGAGCCGCGCCTCTGGGACAGAGCTTCGGGTTTGCGGCAGGGCGCAAATTGTTGACAGTGTCGATTTGTTGGTTTCCTCGTCTACAACGACATCCGCCCAATAACGACAACTGTTTCCGATTAGGAACATAGAGGCGCCAGCACCCGACCTGATACATCCACCGACGCTCAACAC
>WGBL01000306.1 GCA_015494375.1 Hyphomicrobiales bacterium
ATGCTGCGTCGGAGGTGGGCGGACGGTGTGCGGGCCTTTGCGATCTTCCTCTTGTTGCTGCTTGCTGTTAGCGCCGTTTCGACCGCGCCCGCCGAGGCTGCCAAATACGCCGCCATCGTCATCGACGCCAACTCAGGCCGCGTGCTCCATCAGTCACACGCCGATGCGCCGCGCTACCCCGCCTCGCTCACCAAGATGATGACGCTTTACATCGTCTTCGACATGCTGCGTGCGGGGCGCGTGACGCTGGACACGCGGCTGCGCATCAGCGAGAACGCGGCCAGCCAGCCGCCGTCAAAGCTCAGGCTCAAGCCCGGCAGCACAATCCGGCTCGGTGACGCCATTCGGGCGCTGGTCACCAAATCGGCCAACGATGTCGCCACCGCCATTGCCGAGAACCTGGCGGGCTCGGAGACGAAGTTTGCGCGCTACATGACCTGGCGGGCGCGCCAGATTGGCATGACCCGGACGACGTTTCGCAATGCTTCGGGCCTGCCCGACCCCTATCAGACCACCACCGCGCGCGACATGGCGACCCTTGCTCTGCGCCTCATCGACGACCATCCGAACTATTACAGGTTCTTCAAGTTGCGCTATTTCCGCTATGGCGGGCGGCGCTATCGCAACCACAACGGCCTCTTGTTCAACTTCAAGGGAACCGACGGCATCAAGACCGGCTACACGCGCGCTTCGGGGTTCAATCTCGTGGCCTCGGTACGGCGCGGGCGCAAGCACCTGATTGGTGTGGTGATGGGGGGCAAGAGCGCCGGCCAGCGCAATCGCCGCATGCGTGCGCTGCTCAGCAAGGCATTCGGCCGTGCGGCGATCCGGCTGACCCGCCGACGCACCCGTGCCACGCCGTTCCGGCTGGCAGCACTCGATCGACTGCCCGCGCGGGGGTATACGGGGCTCACGCGGGCGGCGCCGGGGCGAACGTTCGGGCTCGTTGCGCCGGTGCCGAGCATTGTGCGGCGTGGCGTGCGCCTTGGCTTCTTGAGCGGTGCAGAGCGTGGCGCCTCCTTGGCCCCCGAGCCCGCTCGCGCCGTGCCCACGCGGCGATCGACGCTGCGCGCGCGGGTGCCAGCACCCACACCGGCCATACGTACGGCGGGGGTGGGCCGTGAGCCGCCGCGTCCCGCGCCCGCCACTGCCACGCGCGCCATTGCCAGGCCCGCAATCGCCAGGCGCCCCGCCATCGCCAGGCGCGGCGCGGCGCCATCTGGCCATTATCACGTCCAGGTGGGCGCCCATGCCACCAGCGAGGCGGCCCGGCGCGCCCTCAGGCGGGTCGCCAAGAGGGCGGGGGGCCTGCTGGCGGGTGCCAGGCCCGTCCTGCTGCCCTATAAGACGGCTGGATTGACCTGGTATCGCGCGCGCTTTGCCGGTTTTTCAAAGAGTGAGGCGCAGTCGGCCTGTCGCGGCCTCAAGCGGCGCCGTATCGACTGCCTGGTGCTTCCCGCTGAGTAGATTTCCAATCGCGGAGTGGCGCGCGCCCTTACAAGCGTTTCCAGCGCCTCGGCGTTGCGGACGGCCCCCCACGCGAGTGCCGCCACTGCCGCCTTGCGGCATTGACCCGCTCGGGGGCAGCCATTATAGGCAATTCGGCCCAGCGCTTGGTCGCGTGTCCGAGGGGCGGGCGCGCGCGCGGCTGAGGCTTTCTCAGACTTTTTGGAGCTATTGGCGCAAGGGCGTGCCGCCTGTGGGCCCACCGCGAATGGGTGAGGCCGCTGTGAATTGATTGGCGCCGCAACCACTGGGGCGCCGGCGATGATGAACCGGGAGAGACGTTATGGCCAACACCAAGTCGGCAAAAAAGGCCGTGCGCAAGATCCTGCGCCGGACCGAGGTCAATAAGGCGCGGCGCAGCCGCATGCGCACATTCGTGCGCAAAGTGGAGGAGGCGATTCGCAAAGGGGACCGCGCCGCGGCCGCCGAAGCCCTCAAGGCCGCCGAGCCTGTGCTTATGCGATCAGCACAAAAGGGCATCATTCACAAGAATGCCGCCGCGCGCAAAATCTCGCGGCTCTCGAGCAGAGTTCGAGCGCTGGGCGAGTGATCGTCCACGAACCCTCGAGATCGGTGTCGTGCGTGGCAATTTCATCACACGCGACTCGGTGGACGGTGCCCGGAGTTGCGAGTCGAGTGTCCATAATTCGCCGATTCGTCAGTTCCTTATCTGGATTCGAGTGCGACTCCAGTCGTTCCACGAGCAATGGACCGGAGCGAGAACGCAAGCCTATTATCTCCCCCCAACCTTCAAAATCACACTTTTTGTGTCCTGTGAAAACTGCCCAGAGGGAGTGGGAATCTCATTGTGAATCCAAACTGTTGTCCACAACAGTCTGAGCTTGTCCCCAAGCCGGCCTTTGTGAACGAGGCGACGTTTGCGGCAATCTGCTCCCCTTTTGGTGACTTTACCTGATGCCTCGTTTGGGCCTAAACGGAGACTGTCGCTGCAGCGGGGCATAGGCAGCGGGCAAACTCGCAAGAGTAAGCGCAACGTGCGGTTTCAGGGCATCGGGTGTTTCGTCTAGAGTTCCCACCTGCCGACGGCTGGCGGCGAAGGTCCGCTTGCCACGTTCGCTGTTCACCAGTAGGTGCGAGATTTGTCTCCTGGACAATCAAGACTTTGCCGGCGAGCCGGATAACGCGGCTCTGGCAAAGGACAAAAATGAACAAGGAGGCTGGGCCAGACGTGAACAGATTGCAGTTTTATTGAGCGCGCTCGAACGCCAAATCGAGGGCTCATAATCGTCCAAGGATGCTGGTGCGGGTGTCGGAGACCGGGCGATCTGGTTGCGCGCCATGGGTGCGGCAGGAAGGCGGCATTGGCCACAGTCGCGCTGCGCCGTCTCACGCCAAGCCAAATCTGGTTAGCCGTTGAGGCTCACGCAAGCGGGCTGTCGCGGCGCAAGCCAGCGGGCATCTTCCGTGCCGGTCATCCACAGTCATCTTTGGTCATCGCGTGATGCGTGTCGCGTACGCTTGGGTGTCTGCCGATGTGTGGCGGACGGGCAATCGCATTGCGTCAAGGAAAATGCGGCAATGGTTGAGACACCAGAAAAAGCGGGAGAGAAGCTGTGAGCACAACGTCGGTTGAACGGACGGGCTGGTCAAAACGGTCAAGTTTATCATCAGTTGCAAGCGGGCAGAGCCAGGGCAAAGCAGAAGAGGGCGGAACAGACGGTGGCCGACCGGAAGAGGGCAGGGCTGAAAACGAGGGGAATGAGACGGAGAAAAGGACTGAGGGTAGGAGCGAGAGGGACGAAAGAGCCAAGAGGCGGAATGGAAGCCGCCCGGGCCCCGAACAAAAGGGCCCCGCAGAAGAGGGCAAAGCCGGCAAATTGTCTACCCGAAAGGCAGCTGTCGGCAGCGCTGAGGGCGGCAGTGCAGGCGGGCGCTGGCCGCGCGTGCAAAAGCGCCTCAAGACGCGGCTTGGCGACGACGTCTATTCGAGCTGGTTCGCGAGCATGGAGGTCGAGGGCCAGCGCGAGGCGACCTTGCGGCTTTCGGTGCCCCACGTCTTCTTGCGCAACTGGATCCGAACCCATTATGTCGACGAGCTGTTGACCTGCTGCCGGGCCGAGATCAAGGACGTCGAAAACATCGAGCTGGTGGTGCGGGATGCGAGCCGTGTCTCGCTAGCCAAAGCCGAAAGCAACGGCGGCGAGCGGGCGAGCGAAGGGACCGCAGCCCGCCTCGGCGCCAAGGGGTTTGGGGGTGAGCGCGATGCCACCAGCCTCGGCCTCACCCGTATCGGCGATTTCCAGGGCTCACCCCTCGATCCGCGGCTTACGTTCGCCTCGTTCGTGGTCGGAACCTCGAACCGGCTGGCGCACGCCGCCGCGCGGCAGGTGAGCGAGACGCTGCTCGACCGGCCTTTGGGCTTCAATCCGCTCTACATCCACTCCAATGTCGGGCTCGGCAAGACGCATCTGCTCCATGCCATCGCCTGGGACGTGCGGCGGCGGCACCCGAGCGCCAAGGTGCTCTATCTCACGGCCGAGCGCTTCCGCTATCGCTTTGTCGAGGCGCTCAAGAGCAAGGAGGCGTTCTCGTTCAAGGAGAACTTGCGCAACATCGACATCCTGCTCATCGACGACATGGAGTTTCTCCAGGGCGAGCGCACCGAGCAGGAGTTCGAGGACACGCTCAACGCCCTTCTTGACAGCGGCAAGCAGGTGGTGGTGGCCTCAGCGCGGGCGCCGGCCGAGCTCGACAGCCTCAACTCGCGGCTGCGCTCGCGGCTTTCGGGTGGCCTAGTCACCGAGCTCACCCCGCTCGACTACGACTTGCGACGGCGCATTCTCGAGCGGCGTGTCGATGAGCGCCGGGCCACCGACCCCACATTCCAGATCGCACCCGAGGTTATCGACTTCCTCGCCGAGCGCTTGACCGAGAGCGGTCGCGAGCTCGACGGTGCCGTGACCCGGCTCTATGCCGCCTGCCACCTCACGGGCACGCCGATCACGCGCGAGAACGCCGAGCACATAATCCGCGATCTCATGCGCGGCATGGAGCCGAAGCGGATCAAGATCGAGGACATCCTCAAGCTCGTCTCCAAGCACTACGGCGTCTCGCGGACGGATATTCTCTCGCAACGCCGCCAGCGCTCGATTGTCTGGCCGCGCCAGATCGGCATGTATCTCGCCAAGCAGCTCACACAGCGCTCGTTGCCCGAGATCGGCCGGCGGTTCGGTGGGCGTGACCACACGACGGTCTTGCATGCCATCCGCAAGATCGACGGCGAGATCGCCAAGGACCAGCGCCTCAAGGACGAGATCGAGGACCTCAAACGTCTGCTCAACAACTGAGGCACGACGTTTGCCGCAGTGAGATTGCGGGTCTCGGTGAGCGTGCCGGGATTCGCCTTCGGTAGCGGGGAGGATCGGAGCGGATTGCCAATGGGCGCCGCTCCGATTTCTTTTTGGCTGAGGTGTTCGTTCTTTTTGGCAGAGGTGTTCCGGCATCGTCACCTGGGCCAGGTCTGCGCACGCGCGGGACCGTTCGACACGCAGATTTGATCTCTCGCATGCGAAGTGCCGGGTCTGCGCACGCGCGGGACCGTTCGACAAAAGCGGGGTTTGACACATTCGGGCCGCTGGCTCACGATCGCTGCGAGTGCACCTGATGGGGCTGCTGCACCTGATGGGGCTGCGTGAGACGGCGGAGCAACGCGCATGAAAATGAGCGATGAGAAGGTGCTGCCCGCCCCGCGCGAGCAAGTTTGGCAGGCGCTGAATGATACAGAGGTTCTCAAGCGCGCGATCCCGGGCTGCGAGAGCCTCGAGCGCCTGAGCGCTACCGAGCTCAAGGCGACCGTTGCGGTCAAGATCGGGCCCATAAATGCCAGATTCAGTGGCGATGTCAGCCTGAGCGATCTCGATCCGCCCAACTCTTACACCATCACCGGCAAGGGCAAGGCGGGGGCCGCCGGCATGGCTTCCGGCAGGGCCCGCGTTGCGCTTATCGAGGAGCAATATCCGGAGGGTGAGGGTGGCGGCGCCAATGCAGGAGGCCCTGCCACCCGATTGCGCTATGATGTCGAGGCCAATGTGAGCGGCCGGATCGCCCAGCTCGGCGGCCGCCTCATCGATGCCACCGCCAAGAAGCTGGCCGATGCCTTTTTCGCCAATCTCGCCCGGGAGTTTGAGGGCGAGGAGGATGAGGCTCCCGGGGAAGGCGCAGTGGCAGCCGCTCGCATCCAGCCACGCGCGCGCGGCGCTTGGCCGCTCTGGCTGGCGGCGGCCGTAGTGCTTGGGCTCGCGGCTCTTGCTTATTGGTTTTTGTGAGGGGGTGGCTGGCCAAGTCGCAACGGGGCGGTTAATAC
>WGBL01000307.1 GCA_015494375.1 Hyphomicrobiales bacterium
CAAGACAGGCGCCGAGCACCGGGCCGGCCGTATCAAAGGCCGCAGCCACCCGGTCGAGACGGGCCTGCGCTTTCTTCGAATCCGGGTTGCGCACCAGAACCTGATAGGCCTCCCAAGCGTCTGCCACCCAGTCGCCGAGCAGCGGGTCGAGGCGGACGTCGCTTGAGGTATAGCTGTAATGGCGGAGGGCGGGCGCAAGAAACTCCGCGACCTGGGGCGCCACCTCTTCCGGCTCGTGGAGGGCTTCTGTAAGGTCGAACGTCTTCGCGACCCGCTCGAGAAGGCCTGCCCAGTCTTCGAGTAGCATGCCATAGGTCACAAGTACGCGCGGCGCGTCCCGGCTGGCGCGCTCAGCGTCAATCAGGTGCCTGAGCCACAAAAGTGCCGCGTCCACGCGGCTCATGCCGTCGCGCGCCTCGAGCGAGGCCATCACCTCGAGGGGGTTGCGGAACATGAGGATGGGATAAAGGGTGGCGAATTCCTTCTCCAGATGCTCCTTGAAAAAAGGATAAAGACGGCAAATGCGCGGGTCCTTGAGGACGAACAGGGGGGCATCGCCATAATCGGTGGCCAAGATTTCGGTAATGTCCTGGCGGATCGCCTCGCGCTGCTTGACGTTGACTCGGCTCCATTCCACCGGCCGCCAGTCGTCCCACGAACTCCCCAGCTCGGCCAGCATCTTGTCGTGGTATTGAACAAGCTGATCCGGCTCCCAGTGGCCGCTGGGGTTGCTCTCGTCGTTCGCCCCCATGAGCTGCTTGGGCAGCGCCGCGCCCGCCAGGCTGAGCACGCGGGTGAGCGCCGAGGTGCCCGAGCGGTGCATGCCAAGAACCAGCAGGCAGGTGCGCGTGGGTGCCTCTGGTCGCTCCGTCACCTTTTGTCGCGCCGTCGCGCCATCCTCTGTCCATTCCCCTTTGGAATGCGAGGCCTGTGGCGCTTTCAATTCTGAAGGGTCTGCCTCGTGTGGCTCTTTGGTCACCCGCCTCTCAGGGCCAGGCCCCTCTTCAGCCGCAGCTTTTCCACGCCCGGCCCCGTTTCCAGGCACACCCGCCCCCGTCTCGGCCGCGACCGCCGCGCCCAAACCTTTTTCGGCGGGGTCTTTGTCGGAAAGCCTTTTGCCTGTCATGAAACGCTCCCTACCCGAAATGCGCTGGACATCGTTTGATCGGGTTCAGTCGCACGACAGCACCCATACGATCGCTTGGCCGTCAAGACACATATCCACGAGTGGGCCCCATCTGCCATGCACCCCCACGCTACCGCAACTCGGGTGGAGACCGCCGCAGCGGCAGTGCCCCCCGAACTCCTTGGCCTGGGCGGGACCCTGCGGGCCGATCCGCCCTTAACATTTACGGCCTTGCGGCCTTCGAGTGTACGAGCCTAACTGTGTAGGCGTTGCGCAGCCTGGGACAATTAGCCTATCAGTCATCGTGAGGCAAGCACATGTCCAGGTTCAGTAAATTTTAGAGATTTGGGCTTCGGCTCTGGTGTTGTGTTTGTGAGGGACTCGAGCGATATCAAGCCTCAAAGTGCGTCGTTGGGCGGAATGTGTTAATCTGTTGTGGAGGCGGACAAGGGTGAAGGGGCGCGCCACTTGCGCGCAGCTCCCACGACTGAGTTGATGACGAACCTGTTGTCTGACACCTGACCACCTGACCGCTTTGTACCTCAGTCTGGCACCTGATACCTGGCACCTGACACCTGACGACCTGACGCCTGGTTCAGGGCGGCGATTGGGCGCATTGTGCCGGGCGCGCATAGAAGGCTTAAGTCCTCAGCTGGGAGGTCGGGCGATGCCGACGGCGCTCAGCGTCTTGCGCCGTGTGCCGTCAAGCCAGAGCCAGGCGCTCCACCCCCGAACATGGCACCGCCGCGCCGGCACCCGGCAATCTGTTACGGGAATTGAACGGTCGCGAGTGCCGCCCCCGATCGCATGGTGACATCATGGTCCAAGTTGGTGCCGGAGCTCCCCCGTCGTCGCCGTCACGCCGGCGTGCGTCCGCGCGCGGGCAAGCGCATATGCACGCCGCCCAGCGCGCTCCCCGGCCGGTGCGCCTCTGGCTGTTTGCAATTGCCGGGCTCGTCTTCGCCATGGTGATTGTCGGTGGCGCCACCCGGCTCACCGACTCAGGCCTCTCGATCACCGAATGGCAGCCCATCCTCGGCGCCATCCCCCCGCTCAGTGAGGCCCATTGGCAAGAAGCCTTTGCCAAATATCGCCAAATCCCCGAGTATGAA
>WGBL01000308.1 GCA_015494375.1 Hyphomicrobiales bacterium
AGACAAGGGCGATGCCTGACGCCAAAACAAAAAGAGTTGCTGACACGCCGCGCGGTGGAGAGGTGCAAAACCCGGAGGGGGATGGCCAGTTGCGGCCGCACCGCTCGGGCGACCGCCTTCCGGTCCTGATCGTCGTCCATCAGGCGCATTCGTCACCGGGCCGGATCGGCCACTGGCTGATGGCACGCGGCTATGGACTGGATGTCCGCCGCCCGCGTTTCGGCAGCCCATTGCCTGAGACGCTCGCCCACCATGCGGGCGCCATCGTCTTCGGCGGCCCGATGAGTGCCAACGACGACGAGCCCTTCCTCCGCCGCGAGATCGAGTGGATCGGCGTTGCACTCGAGGAGCAAAAACCCTTTCTCGGCATCTGCCTCGGTGCCCAGCTGCTCGCCCGCCACCTTGGCGCCCGCGTCTGGCAACCGCGCGACGGGCGGGCGGAGATCGGCTACTACGCAATCCACCCGACACCCGAGGGCCGGGCGCTCGCCGACTGGCCGCGCGGCTTTTATCAATGGCACCGCGAGAGCTTCGATCTGCCGCTGGGGGCTGTCCGCCTCGCCACGGGCGAGCTGTTCCAGGAGCAGGCCTTCAGCTATGGCCCGGCCGCGGCCGCCGTGCAGTTTCATCCCGAGATCACCTATGCGCTGATCAATCGCTGGACGTCAGCGCGGCCCGACCGTCTGGGGCTGCCAGGGGCGCGCTCGCGGCGCGAGCATTTCGAAGGCTATTTCACCCACCATGGCGAGGTCGGCCGCTGGCTTGATACGTTCCTGCCGCGCTGGCTTGCAGGCGCCCTCGCGCCAGAGGGGGCAAGGGGCGACAAAGGCGCATGGGCCGAGGGCGAAAACGGCGAAAACGGCAAGCACGGGGCGGTGAGCGTGGGGCCACGGCCGCAGCCCCAAGCGAGCGCCGGTCGTGACTTGTGAAATGGCTCATCCCCGCCGCTCGGTGGACCGACCCCGTCGCAGGGCGGGCGGGCGCGGGGCCGAAGGGCGACGTGGGGCATCGGTCGAGAACACTCCGGGGTCGAAGACACTCGGGGCGCTCGGGCGGCATCTTTTCTTTGCGAGTACCGAGCATTGGGCCCGCGCCCTCTTTAGTTTTGGGCGCGCCGCCCATTGGGGCCCGCGCGCTCTTTAGTTTCGCGCGCGCCGACCATTGGGCCCGCGCGCCAAGCGGAAACCCGCAAGCGTGGGGCGGATTTGCGCCATGAGCGGCGCTAAGCACCCTCGCAAGGCGCCCGCCACCGCACGGCTCCGTTGCGCGCTGCGCGTCTCCACCACGCTGAAAATCCCATCACGCGGCTTTATTCGGACGTCGCAAGGCGCATCGATATGATGCGGTCGGGGTTCTCGACCAACCCCGAGCCGGGCGCCCCCTTTTTGATGGCGTCGATATGCTCCATGCCTTCGACCACCTGGCCCCAGACCGTATATTGGCCCCGGAGATGGGCGCAACCGGTATCCGTAAAGCAGATGAAGAACTGGCTGTTGGCGCTGTTGGGGTCGGAGGTGCGGGCCGCACCGATGGTGCCGCGCCGAAACGGGGCATCGCTGAACTCGGCCGGCAGGTCCGGATAGGGCGAGCCACCCCTCCCGGTGCCCGTGGGATCGCCCGTCTGCGCCATGAAGCCCGCAATCACGCGGTGGAAGACGATGCCGTCATAGAACTTTTCTTTGACGAGCCGCTTGATGCGAGCGACATGCTTCGGGGCGAGGTCGGGCCGCAACCGGATCGTCACACGGCCCGTCTTGAGCTCCATGTGGATGGTGTTTTCGGCCTCGCGGCCGGTGTGGTTGCTTTGCCCCCAGGCGCCTGGCGGCGTCGCCTGCAAGATCAAGAGCGCAAGCCCCAAGGCTGGCAAGATGCGCATGACTGCTCTTTCCCTAATTTCCTTGAACGCGATCGATTGGTCAGCCGCCAGCATACCCTTTGGAGACTCTGAACAGGTTGAAGGATCGGGTCGGCGGCACCCGACCCGGCAGAAGTCGACATTGCTGGCGCCTGCCCGCATCTGCTGGCATGACAAGGGGGCGAGCGCAAGGCGCGTTTGGCCTTTTCCCACCGGCCGCCTCGCGCGTTGCCGCCCGCGCGAAGTGCCTCTTGGCAACAAGGCGCTGGCTCGCAATAAAGGCCAGAGCTGGCCGCAAGGCGCATTTGATCGATTCCACCGAGCTGGTCCCCGCCTTTGAAGACCGGGTTGCGGCGCAAGACCTATAGGCAGAAACCCATGGCTAAAAGGCCGGCCGATGCCAAGGCCTCCACATCCAAGGCCCCCACATCCAAACCGCTCCCAAAGGGCGGGCGTAGGTCGGCGATGCCGCATGCACCGCTGGCAAGCCGCCCCAGGCGCAAAAAATCCGGAGAGGCCCGCCGCGGCGCGCATGCGGGGCTGGCGACACGAGAAGCGGCCGTGCGCGTGCTCACGAGTGTTTTGCGCGACAAGCGGCCCCTTGACGAAAGCCTTGAGCAGGTCCTGAGCCAAGCGCGGTTTCGCCAGCTTGCGGGCGCCGACCGCGGCTTTGTGCGCATGATCGTGGCCACGGCACTTCGCCGCCATGGCCAGATCGAGGACCTCCTCGCGCGCTTTCTCGCCCGCGGCCTGCCGCCGCAGAGCGGCGCGCTCAACGAAATCCTGCTCGCAGCCGTGGCGCAACTGAGCTTTCTTGGAACGCCCCCCCATGCCGCCATCGATATTGCCGTCGAGCAGACCAAGCGCGACCGGCATGCGCGCCGCTATAGAGGGCTCGTCAATGCGGTGCTGAGGCGCATTGCAAAGGAAGGCGCCGAAATCTTGGCCGGCCAGGCCGGCGAGGACGCCGTCCGGCTCAATGTGCCCGCGTGGCTGTGGTCGGGCTGGGTTGCGGCCTATGGCGAAGGCAAGGCGCGCGCGATCGCACATGCGAGTCTTCTCGAGGCGCCGCTTGATCTCACGTTGCGCGCGCCTGATGAGGCCGCGGTGTGGGCCGCGCGGCTCGGCGGCATCGTGCTTGCCACAGGCACCATCCGCCTCGCTCACAAGGGCCCGATCGAAGCTTTGCCGGGGTTCGCGGAAGGCGCCTGGTGGGTGCAGGATGCGGCCGCCGCCCTGCCTGCACGGCTGCTCGGCGAGGTTGCGGGCAAGCGCATTGCCGATCTTTGCGCCGCGCCTGGGGGCAAGACATTGCAGCTGGCGGCGGCCGGCGCCGAGGTCGTCTCGGTGGATGTCTCGGAACGGCGCCTTCTGCGGCTTCGGGAAAACCTCGCGCGCATGGGGCTTGCGAGCGAGATCGTGGTGGCCGACGCCACGCGCTGGGCGCCCGGGCAACAGTTCGATGCCGTGCTCCTCGATGCGCCTTGCCTCGCCACCGGCACCATCCGCCGCCATCCCGACATCTTGCACCTGAAAAGCCCCGCCGACCTCGACGCGCTTGTCGCTCTGCAAGAGCGTCTGCTCGAGAATGCAGCGCGGCTCGTTGCGCCGGGCGGGCTCCTCCTCTACTGCACCTGCTCGCTCGAGCCCGCCGAATGCGAGCGCCAAATTGCGCGCTTTCTCGCCTGGCGCGACGATTTCACGCCCCTTGCCATCACCCCGCAAGAAGTAGGCGGAGAGGATGACTGGATCGACAGCAAGGGCCAGCTCCGCACCTTGCCTTGCCATGTGCCGCGCCCTCTGTCAGGGCATGACCTGCCGCGCCCTCAACTGCCGCGTCATGTGCCCCCTGCGACAGGCGGAGAGGCCCTCGCACCGGCAAAGGAGGCCACTCTGGACACACCGCCGGCCCCAACAGGGACTGGGGAGGGGCCCACGCCTTCAGGGCTCGATGGCTTTTTCGCGGCGCGCCTCAAGCGGCTCGCTTAGCGCACATTTCTTGATCGGGGGATGATTGGGGCCCCTCAATCGAGATCGCTCAATTACGAGCTGAGATGGCTCAGCTGGGAGCGCCGAGAACAAGCGTCCAAAACGTCTTGAACTCGGTCTTGGGGTCGTAGACGAGCGCAAGGCCCATGTGTGTGGCATCCTTGAGCAGCAGATTGTCGTTGTGGCCCTTGCTGGCCTGCCAGTCCTTCAAGACCTGCTCGAACGACGTCTGCCCCGTGGCCACGTTCTCGGCCGCAAGCCGCGCCCGATAGCCGCTGCGCCGCACCCGCTCGAAAGGATTGGAGCCATCCGAGCCATAGTGCGAGATGCGATCGGTGCGGGCCA
>WGBL01000309.1 GCA_015494375.1 Hyphomicrobiales bacterium
CTCCCCTTCTGATTTCCGATTTCTGGGTTCTGGTTTCAGGTTTCTGGCTTCTGACCCGCCATCCGGCGGGGTGCGTGACGCGAGGGAGTGCAGCTACATGCGAAAGACGCCAAAACGGGTCTCCTCCATGGGCGCCTCGAGGCTCACCGCCAGCGCCAGCGCCAGCACATCGCGCGTCTCGTGGGGCGCGATGATGCCATCGTCCCAGAGCCGGGCCGTCGCGTAGTAGGGATTGCCCTCGCGCTCGTATTGCTCGCGGATGGGGGCCTTGAAGGCCTCCTCATCGCGCTCGCTCCATGTCTCGCCCCGGGCCTCGAGATTATCTCGCCTGATGGTGGCAAGCACGCTGGCCGCCTGCTCACCCCCCATCACCGAGATGCGCGCATTGGGCCAGGTGAAGAGAAACCGCGGCCCATAGGCGCGCCCGCACATGGCATAGTTGCCCGCCCCGAACGAGCCGCCGATGATCACCGTGATCTTGGGCACGCGCGCATTGGCCACCGCCATCACCATCTTGGCGCCGTCCTTGGCAATGCCCCCCGCCTCGGCATCGCGCCCCACCATGAAGCCGGTGATGTTTTGCAGAAAGACGAGCGGCAAGCGGCGCTGGCAGCAGAGCTCAATGAAATGGGCCGCCTTGAGCGCCGATTGGGAATGAAGAATGCCGTTGTTGGCAATGAGCCCCACGGCAATGCCGTCGATATGGGCAAAGCCGGTAATAAGTGTGGGGCCATAGCGGGCCTTGAACTCGTCGAGCTCGGAGTCATCGACGAGGCGCGCGATCACCTCGCGCACGTCGTATTGGGTTGCAAGCGCGCGGGGCACGATGCCATTGAGCTCGGCGGGATCATAGGCGGGCGACCGCGGGGGCTGCGATCGCGGGCTCGAGAGGGCGCCTGCGAGGCCCGCGCGGCCGGCGCCACCGCTCTCTCTCTGACACGCACTCCGGGGAAGTGTGGCGACGATGCGCCTGGCAATCTCGAGGGCATGCTCGTCATTTTCCGCCAGGTGGTCGGCGACGCCCGAAAGCCGCGTGTGGACATCGCCACCGCCGAGCGCCTCGGCCGAGACCGTCTCGCCCGTCGCCGCTTTGACGAGTGGCGGGCCGCCGAGAAAGATGGTGCCCTGGCGGGCGACAATGATTGTCTCATCGGACATGGCCGGCACATAGGCACCGCCCGCCGTGCACGAGCCCATGACAAGGGCGATCTGGGCAATGCCCGCGGCCGACATCTCGGCCTGATTGTAGAAGATGCGGCCGAAGTGCTCGCGGTCGGGAAAGACTTCGGTCTGATAGGGCAGGTTGGCACCGCCAGAGTCCACCAGATAGAGGCAAGGCAAGCGGTTCTCGCGGGCGATCTCTTGGGCGCGCAGGTGCTTCTTGACCGTCATCGGGAAATAGGTGCCGCCCTTGATGGTGGCGTCGTTGCAGACGATCATCACCGGCCGGCCGGCCACACGTCCGATCCCCGTGATCAGCCCCGCGCCATGAATACCGCCGCCGTAAAGACCATAGGCGGCGAGCGGCGAAAGCTCGAGGAAGGGCGCGCCCGGATCAATCAGCCGCATCACCCGCTCACGTGGCAGCAACTTGCCGCGGGCAAGGTGGCGCTCGCGGGCGCGGGAGCCGCCGCCCTCTGCCGCCTCCGCCCGGCGCTCGTCGAGCTCGCGCACCAGCGCCTCCATGTGGGCAGCGTTGGCGCGAAAGTCATCGCCATCGGTCGCAATTGCGGATTGGAGCTTTCCCATCCCCGGCATCCCCGGCACTCCCGGCAACCCCGATCCGCGCTCGGAGCACCCACCCGACATTGGCGCGATCGGAGCCCGGCCCCACGGCCCAGTTGCTCAGTTGCGGGGCGAGCGTCCCGAAGTGGGCTGCACGCTTCCCTCGCGAACCATTCCCGGGCGCGGGGCCACGACAAGATCGCCCAAGAGCTCGAGATTGACGCGCAGCCCGTCGGCATCGGGCACAATGCTGTGGACACCGGCCTTCACAAACGCGGCCCTGAGTACCATGCCATTGCCGAGCGCACGGTTGAAGATCTTGTTTGCGGCTGCCAGCTTGCCCGCATACTCGCGGCCGAGATCGATGGCAACGGCATGTTGCAAAGCTTGCACAAAAGGTGCAAGCGGAAGGATGAAGCGACCGTCGTGAAAGAGGCTTGGAAGCGCATTTGGCGCGGTGAAGGCAACCTCGCCGAGGCGCAGCGACCTTTTGTCGGGCGCAATCTCGATTGCGGCAACGACATAAGCCGTGCCCTTGAGTGCGCGCCAGCGATCGGGCAGATCCGCTTCGAGCTCGGCCGCGATTGCCAGACGCCCACCAGCCGGCATTAATCGCGTGCCAAGCACCGTAAACCGCACCACCTCATCGCCACGCCGCGCCTCAAAGGTGTGCCCTTGGGGCAGTTTCTCGCCAAGACGCGCCGCAAGCCGGCCATAATCCAGTCGCACCGGCATGAGAAAGCGCGACTGCGTCTCGCCGCGCACCTCGCGCTCGAGCTCGGGCATGGCGATGGGAATGAGTGGTATCGGCCGCTCGCCCACAAATGTGCGCAGACGTGTCGTGATGGCGTAGCGCAACTCGAGATGCCCCGAGCGTGTATCGAGGCCGGCAAACGCCACAGAGACGGGCTCTCCGCGCAGCCAGAGGCCATCGTCGCCCCCGAGCTTGATCGGATAGTGCAGCTGTCGCCAGGCCGGCGCCAGAACCTGTTGCGCCGATTTGCCATCGAGCGCCGTCATCACGGCGCGTGCGAACAGCCGCATCGGCGAGCGCAACTTGCGCTCGATGAGGGGAGAGAGCGTAAGCGTGCCTGCAAGCAGTTTGACCTCGGTTGCGCCGCGCCAGTGATAGGAATTGAGAAAGGCGACCTTGGGCTTGAGCTTCCGATCGAGCCCCACCTCATAAAGAGCACGCACAACGAGCGTGCCACGGGACTCATCGGCGAGCTCGGCGGCGAAGCGGCTGCCACTGGCACTCAGTTGATAGCTGAGCGGGATCGAAACCTCGAGTGAGTTGCCGAGCGCCGAGATCATGAGCGGCCCACTGCGGCGGATCTCGCCGATAACATGGGCGGCGGTGCAGCGCCGCCGGCCCCGATAGCGCAGGCAGGCGGCGCGCTTGAGCCAGAGGTTGATGGCGGCCAATCTGTCGGGCAACAGGTCGTCGAGCCGCTCTTTGAGAATGTCCTCGTCGACGCGGCTGGCGACGAAGACCTTGGTATCGACCCCCTCGGGCTGGCGTCTTTCGGTCGATGGCTCGAACGGTCGCCGGGTGAACTCCACCGCGTCCTGGCAACCGACGAGGACGACGAGGAGCCCAACCAGCAGCACCGCGGCCCCAGTCGTCCCCAGGCCCCTGACGAAATGCTTCGATGCGCCTCTCGAAGGCTTCGACGCCATAACCCTTCCTCGTAAACGCACAACAGCTCAGGTTTGCGAGCCCGTCAGCCTCCACACGCTGCAACACCAAGCTCACGAACTTGAAACTTGGCGTCTCTGCCCCGGAGCCGCACCCGAAGTCGCAACACTATTGCAAATCCGTGCTCGGCTCTCAATCACGTTCCTGCTGAGCTCAGACCGCAAGGCAATGAGTGCCACGCAATCCTCTCCGCTGTTCTCTCCGCTGTCGCCGCAGCAAGTGGTGCAATTTGCCCCGTTGGGCCGTAGCGATGTGGGAGGCGCCGCCATCAATTTTTTCTGCCCCGGGCCCATGCGCTGGCCTTGCGGGATTTGCTTGACAGGAGCAGTCGTGTTATCGGAAAAAGTCGGATCAATGCTTTCATATATGTGCATATTCGAACGGTTCGGGAGCAGAATTTCCGCGCAATAATTGCCCATTCGAATCCTGTCTCCCGCTGAGCGATGGAGGATCTCGCCATGTCAGACGGTGCCGGCAACGCAGCCAATGGCAGCAACACCAAATCCATGTCCATCATTGTCACCAAGGGCACCCTGGATTGGGCCTATCCACCTTTCATTCTGGCCACAACGGCGGCGGCGATGGACGTCAAGGTTTCGATGTTCTTCACGTTCTACGGCCTGGCGCTCTTGAAGAAAAAGCTCAATCTGCAGATTTCGCCCCTCGGCAAGCCGGATATGGAAATGCCGATGATGGGCATGCATATGAAAATGCCCAACCTGGTCGGTGTCATTCCGGGTGTCAACGCCATGGCCTCGACGATGATGAAAAACCTCATCAAGAAGAAGGGTGTGGCCTCGATTGAGGATTTGCGCGAGGCGGCGATTGCATCGGATGTCAAGATGATCGGCTGCCAGATGACGCTCGATCTTTTCGAGATGAAGCCGTCTGACATGATCGATGGCGTCGAGCTCGGGGGCGCTGCCACTTATTTGGAAGAGGCGCTCAAGGCCGACATCAATCTGTTCATCTGATTGGTGTTCATCTGATCGGTGTCAATTCGCCCACGGGCGAGCACGCCTGCGGGCCAGCGCGTCTTGAATGGGTTTGAGGCTTCTTTCGCGAGGCCGCTGCGGGGTGCGAGACACAAGGCAAGGCTGCGCCCCCCCTGGCCCATGCTGACCCATAGGCCACACTTGCCGAGGCGCCGGTCTCCACTGCTGGCCCGGAAGCTAGATCGCTCCCTCTGGCGGCTGCTCCTAGTGCACCGACGCAAACGAAGCATACACTTGCTTCCCGTCATCACCCGGCTTGACCCACTACTGTCCGGTAGAACGATCTTTCGCCTCCCCCTCTTAGGGGGAGGCTGGGCGGAGGGCGGAGCCCGAAGCCCTGGAGGGGGTCATTCGGGAGGCAACGAAGGTGCATAACCAATTGATCGCGCACCACGATTCACCCCCTCCTTAGCTTCCCGCTCCTCGCCTCCGGCTCGTCGTTCGCCTCTTGCC
>WGBL01000310.1 GCA_015494375.1 Hyphomicrobiales bacterium
ACTTCAGGGATCGCCACACAATATCGGGTGTTGAGAGGTCCTGGGCTACGTCTCCGCTCTGCCTACGCTCTCCCCCTTCTTCGGTACCCTCTACATGATTCGCGTAATTTTGCCATCAAGCCGATTGATCGCCCAACAAGTCAAGGCGTCCCCCAGAATGTGGTAAACGCGGCTGCGCAGGCAGTGCCGGATTTGCCGCCGGTTCGTGATTGCTCAGGCGGCATCATGGGCTCGACTCGGGGCTTAACTCGGCTCCTGGCCCATTCTATGGCCGGCAGCCGGCAGCTGGCAGCCGATTGCAGCGCTACGCCACAATGCACGTCACATCCGCACGACAGCTCCCTGACCGTCTCGGATCCATCGCAGAGCGCGGCTCGAGGGCGCCTGGCGGGGCTCTGTGAGAGCAAGACGACACCCATTAGGGCGTTGTTAACCATGGCGCACCTAGGCTCTTGTCGGCCCTGTGCAGCGCGGGCCCTTGGTCGGGCCCCTGCAAAGCGACAACACGCGATCGCCCTTGCGCTGTCACACGCCCTGTTACGAGGTTCGAGTTTGGAGAGTAATCATGCGTATCGGTTCTCAGAGTTTCATCAGGCCGGCGGTGTTAGCCTTGGCTTTGACGGTCGGCCTCGATGCCAGCGCGGCCAACGCCCAGTTTTTCTGGGGCTCATCATCGCGCAACACCATCGCCGACCGACAGGTCGTGGCCTTCCCCAAGGTCTACAAACCGGGCGAGATCATCGTCAGTTTCGCCGACCGCCGGCTCTACAATGTGGTGGCGCCGGGCAAGGCGATCAGCTATCCGGTGGCGGCGCCGCGCCCCCAGAGCCGCTGGCAGGGGGTGCTGCGCATTTCGCGCAAGGTGGTGGATCCGGTCTGGACACCCACTCCGGAGATGCGGCGCGAAAACCCGAGCCTGCCGGCCTTTGTGCCGGGCGGGCATCCGCGCAACCCGCTCGGGCGCCGAGCGCTCTATCTTGGCAATACGCTCTATCGCATTCATGGCACCGACGCGCCCTGGACCATCGGCAAGGCGGTGTCGCGGGGTTGCATCCGCATGCATAATCCACATGTGGCCGAGCTGTTCTCGCGCACCAAGGTGGGGGCGAAGGTGACGGTCACCTGGCAGCGCTTTGATGTCGCCGCCTTGGCCTCTGGAGACGGCCCCTACCGCGCAACGACCTCAAGCAGTGCCTATAGGGCCGATGGCGCCGGCTTGCACATGAATTGGCGTGCCGAACGGCTCCAGAATTATCTCCGCTGAGGGGCCGAAGTGCCGCCGCGTGCACTGCGCCGGAGGCACATAGGTTTCACTGCAGCCGCACAGTCTTCACAGTCTTCTCCACCGGGCCGCGGGCGTTGCGGCCCGGTCTGCTTTTGGCGGCATCGTTGCGCGTGCGGGCATCCGAGAGCCCCTCTCAGCCGATTCAGAAAGGAGCTCGCGCATTTCTTGGGATGAACGTGAAACCAAGTGGGGCGACAAGGTGCGCGCAGGCCCGCTACAGTGCCAGCTCGATCCAGACCGGAACATGATCGGAGGGCCGCTCCCAACCCCGCGGCGCCTTGTCGATGTCGGCCGTGACCAGGCGATCGGCGGCCTGCGGTGAGAGCACCAGATGATCGATGCGAATGCCATGATCCTTTGGCCAGGCGCCGGCCTGATAGTCCCAGAAGGTGTAGCGATGCCCTTCGGTGTGCGCCGCGCGGAAGGCGTCCCACAGGCCGAGGTTCAAAAGCCGCCGATAGGCACGCCGCGCCTCGGGCCGAAAGAGCGCATCCTCGCGCCAGGCCTCGGGGTCGTGGACGTCCTCGGGCTCGGGGATGATGTTGTAGTCGCCCGCCAGCACAAAGGGCTCCTCGAATGTGAGCAACCCACGAGCATGCTCCTCAAGGCGCGCGAGCCAGGCCAGCTTATAGGCGAACTTGGTGCCATCGGCCGAGGGGCTATCGACGGGGTTGCCGTTGGGCGCATAGAGTGAGGCCACACGCACCGCGCCATGCTTGCTTGAGATGACGGCCTCGAGATAGCGCGCCTCGATGTCGCCGTCGTCGCCGGGCAGGCCTTTGATCACCTCGTCGAAGGGGTATTTCGAGAGGATGGCGACGCCGTTGAAGCTCTTCTGGCCGTGGACGGCGACATTGTATCCGAGATCCTCAAAGGGCGCGGCCGGAAAATGCTTGTCCTGGCATTTGATCTCTTGCAGGCAGACGATGTCGGGCCGGGCCTTGGCGAGCCAGGTCTTGAGCCCCTCGGTGCGGGCCTTGATGCCGTTGATGTTCCAGGTGGCAATAAGCATTGCTGTGGTGTTCCTGCTCTCAGCCTCTCCGACCAGCCGGGCGAGCCCTGCAAGGCAGCCACCCGTCCAGGGGCGCGCAAAACCGCAAATCCTTTTGAGCCGTCTCCAGTTCTCTCAAATTGTCTCAAATTTTTTTACGAAATTTAGCGAATTTGGGCGGTACAATTGTGTGTTGTGCAAGTCGCGGTGTGGGCTACCGGCAGACGACCGCAGCCAAACCGCCCGGTGCCCCAACCCAAACGCGCGAGAACGCCAAAGGAGTGCGTCACGTGGACTATACGCTCTACGAGGGCCGGCGCTATCATCGCAACCTCTTTGTCAGGGTTGCGAGTGTCATC
>WGBL01000311.1 GCA_015494375.1 Hyphomicrobiales bacterium
CCCGCCGCCCCCTGCCAGCCGCCGGGGTGCGTGACGGGGCGGGGGCGGTTCCGGTGGCACAACGTTGTCGCCCCGGAAGAAATGCGGCCACCAACTCCCCTGGCACTCACGCCTTCGCCCCGCATTTCTATCCGGGGCCCATGAACACCATGCCTCAGAAAGGTTCGGGGTTATGGGTCCCCGACAATCCCGCGGGGCTAAGGCGGCGCAATTTGGCACCCGGCGCGGCCGCGGGTTTTCGGGGACAACAACGCCGCGCACCGCGCTCCCGTTTGGTTTCTGGCTTCTGGCTTCCGGCTTCAGGCTTCCGGCTCTTGAATCAGCCCCTTTTGTGTGAGCCCGGCGCTGAGCGCTGCTCGCGCCGCCTCAAGCCGGGCCTCGTCGGTACTTCTCAAGACGAGATTCGTGCCAAGTCGGCCCTCGCGCACGAACGGATAGCTCCCCATGGCCACATCAGGAAACGCGTCTTGGGTGCGGGCGAGGAGGGCGGCGACCTCGCTTTCGGGATGCATCACAGTGATGGTCAGAGAGCGCAGCGGCCGCCCCTTCTTGAGCCTCGGCAGCACATCCTCGAGCATCGCCTGCATGATCGCCGGCACGCCCGCCATGACGATCACATTCTCGAGCATGAAGCCCGGGGTGTGTGAAATCTCGTTGGCGATGAGCGCAGCCCCTTTGGGGATCCGCGCCATGCGCTTGCGCGCCTCAGTGAGCTCCAGCCCGCGCCCCTCATAATAAGCGCGCATCATGGCGAGCGCCCGCTCGTCGATGGCGATCGGAACACCGAAGGCCTCGGCCACCGACGGGGCCGTGATGTCATCATGGGTAGGCCCGATGCCGCCTGTCGTAAAGACATAGTCATAGCGCTCGCGCAAGGCATTGACGGCCTCGATGATGCGGCCCGCCTCATCGGGCACGATCCGCACCTCGAGCAGGCGAATGCCCACCTCCGTGAGGCGCTCGGCAATATGGCCGATGTTCTTGTCTTTGGTCCGGCCGGACAAGATCTCGTCACCGATCACGACAAGCGCCGCAGTGACGATCTCATCGCCCGATCGTCCTTGGGTCTCGCCTTCAGATGCGGGAGATGGTCCTGATGACGTTGTGGCCATGGTGGCTCATTCCTGTTGATCGCTGTGGCTCGCGGGCAGATGGGGGCTTGTGCGGGAGCACCAGCCACAGCATAAGCGCTGCCATGCGATTTCCAACCCCACTCGTGCGCGGCACCCTCATCAAGCGCTACAAGCGCTTTCTGGCCGACGTCCGCCTCGACGATGGCGCAATGATCACCGCCAGCTGTCCCAACACGGGCTCCATGCTGGGGCTCCAGGAGCCGGGTGCGACCGTCTGGCTGTCGCACTCGGACAATCCCAAGCGCAAATACAAGCACACCTGGGAAATGGTCGAAGCCGATGGCGGGCGCGGGCCCACCCTCGTCGGCATCAACACGGGCCATCCCAACAAACTCGTGAGCGAGGCGATTGCCGCCGGCGTAATCAGCGAGCTCGACGGCTATGGGGTGCTCAAGCGCGAGCAGAAATACGGTGCGAACAGCCGCATCGACATTCTGCTCGAGGACGAAGACAAGGGGCGCTGCTATGTGGAGGTCAAGAATGTGCACCTTATGCGCATGGGCGGCCTTGCCGAGTTTCCCGACGCCGTGACCGCGCGCGGCGCCAAGCATTTGCGTGAGCTTGCCGGCATGGTGGCGGCGGGCCACCGTGCGGTGATGCTCTATCTTATCCAGCGCGCCGATGCCGAGCGGTTTGCAGTGGCAGCCGATCTCGACCCCGCCTATGCAGAGGCCTTTGCCGCAGCGCGCGAGGCCGGTGTCGAGGCTTATGCCTATGCCTGCACACTCTCGCCCGAGGCGATCGAGGTTGCCCATCGGGTCGAGATTGTCGCGCCCAGCGTTGCCTAAGGTGGTGAGGCGAACGGCGGTGCGGCCCTCGGTTTCGGCAAAACAGGCTCTGGCTAGAAAGGTGTCAGGAAAGCCGCCTCGCGCAAAAAGGCCACAAAGTCGTTTTAACTGAACCCGCACAAGGCCTTGCGAGGCGGAAACCTCGACCCTGCGCTGCGGCCGACCGGGCTGTGCTTAGCCGCCCACCATTGGCCTGGGGATGGGGCCCTGAGTGTGGGGGGCCCTGAGTGTGGGGGACCCTGAGTGTGGGGGGCCCTGAGTGTAGGAGCCCCTGAGTGTAGGAGCCCCTGAGTGTGGGCCTGAGCAACCGGCTTTCAGATCCGCTTTCCAAAATCGCGACCCATCATGCTTGCGGCGTTTCGGTTCATGGTTGTGGCGCTCGAGGGCGCGCTTGCGCTGCCCATCAAGGTGCTGCATTTCCTCACCTACTCGGTGATGCTCAACCCGCGCCTCGGGCCGCTGCGCCATCTCTTCACCATTGCCTTTTTCTACGCCGTTTTCGCAGTGCTCCTCGTCTATGTGGTGGCCCCCATTCGCGGGCTTGCGGGCGATATCTGGAACGGCGAGAAGCTGCGCTATGACAGCGAGCGCTGGCTCGGCACCGCCATCTACGACCGCAAGGGCCACTTCGTCGGCACCTTCGATGCCCGCCTCGACAGCCAGCGCGACGTGAACTACACCGGCGTGCCGATCGAGGACCCGGCCACGGGCTATGTCGCCAACCCCGACCACAAGTCGATCCCCGTCAAGGTGGTGCCCGAGTGGTATTGGCGTTGCCTCGTCTATCACGAGGACCGCCGCCTCGGCACCTGGCTCAACCCCTTCGGCATCGATCTGCTGGGCGTGCTCAAGATCCCGTTCTCGACCATCGAGCGCAGCATCCGCGCGCGCAGCCTGCACTTCGGGGTGGGCGGCTCGACACTGCCCATGCAGCTGGCCCGCATCGTCCGCAAGACGCCGCCGCGCCTTGACGAAAGTGTGCTCGAGAAGATCGATCGCAAACTTTCGGAATGGTGGCTCGCGCCCGTCATCTATCGCGCCCTCACCAAGGACGGCAACATGCGGCCCCTCAAGGAGTGGGCGGCCAACCACCTCTGGCTCGCCCAACGGGCGGGGGGCGGCGATCTCTATGGCGTCGAGATGGCCGCGCGGGTGATCTTCGCCAAGCCTGCAAGCGCCCTTTCGATTGCCGAGCAGTTCGTCCTCGCCTCCGCCGTCAACCGGCCGATCATCCTGCTCGAGGGCTCCGAGCGCCTCAACGATGTGCGCATCGACCGCTGGCGCTATGTCGTCGATGTCCGGGCGCGCAAATGTGCGAGCGCCCTCATCAGGGACAGCGAAACCCAGAAGGAGGTCTGGTTCGAGCTCACACGCATCGCCCATGGGCCGCCCGACCCGAAGGTGCGCCCCGAGCTCGAGCGCACCCTCGAGCGCTATGGGCCGCGGCTCGCCATGCGCGCGCGCGCCAACCCGGCGCTGAGGGCCAATATCCTCATCCCCGCGGCGCGCTATGGCGCACGCGAGGAAATGAAGGCCGAATATGGCCACGGCTGGCGGCAATACGTGCGTGGGGTTGAGCTCACATTCGATGTCACCGAGAACCGCCGCTTCCGCGATGCCGTTATCAAGAGGCTCGCCAAGCTCCAGGAGCGCTGGGCGGCGCAGATCGATCCCGACTTCTCGCTCGATGTGGGCGCCGTGCGCTCCGGGGCAGGGCCGCGCAAGATGGTGCCCGATGTGACCATCGTTGCCGCCAACGCCCGCGGCGAGATTGTGCGCTATTTCGAAGCGACCGAGACGGCCCCCTATTTCGGCTCGCCCTCGGCGCGCAATACCGAGACCGGCGGCTATGAGCCCGAGCGTGAGAGCCGCGCCATCGCCTCGATCGGCAAGATGATCGCGGCCATCGTGATAGCCAATGAGGGGCGCGACACGCTCGATACGCTCTATGTCGACGACCAGGCTCCCGAGCGCGGCCTCGAGAGCTGTCGCCGCGGCGGCAAGTTGCGGCGCGGTCGCAAGGCGCGCGTTGCCTTTGCCTGCTCGCTCAACAGGCCCATCGAATGGCGGCTGGCCAAGTTCAGTCAGCGGCGCCTCGGCCGGCTTGCCCAGAGGCTCGGCTTCAACATGCCGCCCGCGCCATCGCCCGCCGAGCGCACACCCCCCTCAACGGCCATCGTGCGCGGCATGATCACCGCAAGCCCGCGCAAGGTGCACCAGCTGGCGGGGCTGGTGCTGGCGAGCCTCACGGGGCGCTCGCGCGCACCCGTGCCGCTGCCAAGCCTCATCAGGTCGTGGGACCGCTCGGAGCTCACCAACAAGGACCGCGCCAATGGCGATGGTGATGGTGATAAGGGGCCAAGGAGTGAAGGCGCCACCAGCGACCTTGTCCCGGCCCGTTTCATCAGGCCCCGTGCGCGCAAGATGCTGGCTGCGTTCCTCTCGCGCCCGCTCTGCTATCAATACCGCGGCCGCCGCCATGGGACCCTCAAGCGCCTCGCCAGGTGGTGTGCGGAGCGGCGCCGCGATATCCGTCTCCACTTCGCCAAAACCGGCACCCAGGTGACCCGCGACCCTGATGCCACCGTCGATGCCTGGATCGCCGGCGGCATCCAGTTCGCCAACGGCGCGGCCTATTCCTATGTCGTGCTGGTTGGCACCGGCAACAGCCAGAGGCCTTGGGCGCGCAAGCTCCATGCGGCCCAGGTTGCGGCGCCGCTGCTCGAGGTGTTGCTCGAGGACCTCGCGAAGAAGGCGCGCAAGCGCCCCGCTGGCGCCAAGCGCTCCGCCCGCCCCGAGCGGCCGGCCCACTCAAAGCGCCCGGCCCGGCCCAAGCGCCCTGCGGTTGCCGCCGCCAGGCCCGGGCGGACATAGTCGAAACAATCGGGCCTCGGATACCACTCGTTGTGTCAATCAGCGCTCCTCGGAGCGATCCTCAGCCCGCGCCACACCCAAAATAACGAACGCGCTGCGAGCGACTGTCAAAGATCGAAGATGCGGACGATCGCCTGATAGGCGTCGCCGCCCCAAGCCCCCAGAACGCCGCCGAGAACCGCCGCAATCGCCCAGCCGCCCCATTTCCGGGCTGTCTCGGCATAGTTGATGCGGACATTGACGTCGATCACCTGGTCGGGCAGGGCGGTCTCGGCGGTCATGCCATCGGGGGCGATGGTGCGCGCCGAGATCACCAGCTGCAGGCGCGACCGGCCCCGCCGCCTGGGCACCACCGACCAGCGCCAGCTGGCGAAGTCGTCGGAATAGAGCCCGAGCTCGTTCTCGATCCACTGGGTCTCGGGCGAGCTCGATTCGATGGTAAAGCCGCCCTGGGGCGCGCGCAGGCGCACACTCATGGCGCGGGTGACGAAAACGTCATGTCGTTCCACTGCGCCGCGCCCCTGCAAGCCTTCGACCAGCTGCGCGACCTCCTCGTTGGCGAGCCGCACCTCGACGAGTTCGGGAATGCCGACCCGCATGGTGCGGGGGATGTTCTCAACTAGGATGCCTTCGCGAGGGCGCTCTCGCGGATCGACAGGGCGGCGTTCGCGGGGCGAGCGGCCCGCCGGCGCGCCGCGGTGCGGTGGCGGCGCGGTCTGGGGGCTCGGCGCAGCGCCCGGCGGGGGCTGGTGCGATCCGGATTCGCCTGGCGGCGGTGCCATGCCTGCGGGTGCCGGCGGCGCGCCTGGTGGGTGCTGATACCTCGCCGGTTGGGGTGGCGCATGGGGCGTCGCCGGGGGCCGCGGTGACGGTGGCGGCATGGCGCCGGCGGGATGGGGCGCAGCGTGAGGTGAAGGCTGTTGGCCGCTGCGCACCGCGGCCGGTGCTGCGCCCGCGCCCCTATCTGTCTCTTATACACATCTGAC